>JAGWLJ010000038.1 GCA_028873275.1 Pseudomonadota bacterium | reverse complement strand
CAGCTGCTCATCAGCTTCTGCATCCTGATGGTCACCTTCAGCGCCATCATGATGTGGTACCTGAATTATTTCCGGGAGTCGCTCAGCGCTTTTGTAGCGCCGTGACTCAGCTAGGCAACCAGCTTAAGGTTGGCCGCCGAGGTCTTGCCGCGGCTGGTAGCCAGCTCGTAGCTGATGCGCTGCCCTTCGGCGAGGCTGCCGAACCCGGCGCGCTCCAGCGCGCTGATATGCACGAACACATCGGCGCCGCCCTGGTCGGGCAGGATAAAGCCGTAGCCTTTGGTGGGATTGAACCATTTCACGATACCGGTAGCCATATGCAGTGTCTCCTAAACGTTATGGCAGTGAATCAACATATGGCCACGCGCCATATGCACGTAGCCATGTCGTAACCGAGCGTACATAAAAAACCAATGTGCAGCACAGTACTTGCAGTGGGCGCGGCAACCGAATACGCTGAGGCAATGATCTCGCTGAAGCAATCAGGCGGCTGCGCCTGGCGTGCCCTGACCGCCACTATTCGCCACGACGGCGTCGAGCATGCCGGCTACCTGGCATTTCTCAATTTGCTGGCGCTGTTTCCCTTCCTGGTGTTCATTGTGGCGGTGATTGGCTTCATCGGCCAGGGCGAGGCCGGCGCGGCCTTCATCACCTCGCTGCTCCTGGCCCTGCCGGCCGACATCACGGCGGCACTCAAGCCACGCATCGTCGAGATTATCTCAGGCCCGCCGCAGGGACTGCTGACCGTATCCATCCTAGGAGCTATCTGGACCGCTTCGTCGGCGGTCGAGGGGCTGCGCACCATCCTCAATCGCGCCTACCATGTCCATACGCCGCCGGCGTACTGGTTCCGTCGCTCGCTCAGCGTCCTCCAGCTGCTGTTCTTCACCTTCCTCGCCGTGACGGGCATGCTGCTGGTGGTCGCCATCCCGCTGGCGGTCCGCCATGTCGAGGACTGGCTGGGCGTCCAGTTTTCTCCTGCCATGGACGAGGAATGGAGCCGCATCGCCTACGCCGCCAGCGTCGGGGTGCTGTTCCTCACCATCGCGGGCATGTATTACACCATTCCCAATATCCGCCAGCGGCTGGTGTCGGTGGTGCCGGGAGCGCTGGTCGTCACCTTCGCATGGCTGGCCGCTGCCTGGGCGCTGACGCTGTACCTGTCGAACTTCCAGCAGGTCAACCTGATCTACGGCAGCCTGGGCAGCATCATCGTGGCGCTGATTTTCTTCTATATCTGCAATATTATTTTTATCTTCGGGGCGGAGCTGAATTACCAGATCGTGCATTGCCTGGGGCTGCACATCGTTGAGCGAGAGCATGTCGACGCCGTGGATTTTATCGAATAGCGGGAATCTTCCCCAGCCACACCATGATCAGGAAGCCGACGGCGATAGCGATGCCATAGGGCACCGGCTCGCCGTTGCGAAGGATGCGCGGCAGGGGTTTGCCGTCCCTCTGCAGATAGGGAGCACCCCATTTGCGGCCGAACAGCAGCGCGACAGAAAGCGCCCCGCCCAGCAGCGTCACATCGAACAGGTACTCGACCAGATTCTGCCATCCCACCCACAGCGATGCCACGGTGATCAGCTTGATATCGCCACCGCCCATCCACCGGCGGGAGAAGATGAAATAGCCGATGGCCAGGACAAAAAACATGCCGGCCAGCGCCAGCTGCCAGTCCACCGGATGGCGCGCCAGCAGCAGGGCGATCGGGTAAAGCGCAAGCAACGAGCCGCTCAGCCAGTTGGGAATGATGTAGCGCGTGGTGTCCAGCCATAGCACCAGCAGCATGCTAAACAGCAGATAAACCGTGATAATGAACATGCCGGGCACCATAACAGCAGGTGATTAACAGAGCCTTAATATGAGAGATATATAATGAAAAAGTACATGCTGACCATTTTTATCGTCCTGCTCTCCCTTTACGGCCTGCTGCTGGCGTTCCTGTACCTGTCGCAGCGCCAGATGATCTATCATCCCGATAAAACCATCGCCACGCCGGAGCAATACGGGCTTCAGGGCTTCAGCGAGCAATTCATTTCCTCCGGCGGCGAACGCCTGCAGCTGTGGTATCATCCAGCCCCGGCGGGCCGCCCCACCGTGGTCTATTATCACGGCAACGCCAGCAACCTCGGCGACCGCGCCGGCATCTACGCGGCGCTGGCCGGTCAGGGATTCGGCGTGCTGGCCCTGAGCTACCGCGGTTACGGCAAAAGCAGCGGCTCGCCCTCCGAACAGGGATTATACGCCGACGCGCGCGCCGCCATAGCCTTCCTCGCCACGCAGAATATTCCTCCCGCCAATATCATTCTTTACGGCGAATCGCTGGGCACGGGCGTGGCCGTGCAGATGGCCACGGAATATCCCGTGGCCCTGCTGGTGCTGCAGGCCCCGTACACTTCCGTCGCCGGCCGCGCCGCGGAAATGTATCCTTACGTTCCCGTGCGCCTGCTGATGAAAGATACGTTTGACTCCATCGACAAGATTGGCAGGGTCAGATCGCCGTTGCTGATTTTTCACGGCGAGCTGGACACCGTCATTCCCGTCCATCACGGCCGCGCATTGCTCGCCGCCGCCAACCCGCCCAAGGAAGCTATATTCTTTCCCGGCAACGCCCATAACGATTTCGACAGCCAGGTGCTGGCAAAGAAGGTGGCGGAGTTTTACGCAGCGATCCTGCGGCGTCCGTAAGAACGAGTGCAGGATCCTGTGCTGCCGCTGCGCGGTCCACAGGATTTAAAAACTACCATTCCTTGAATATGACGTAAACCGCCAGGCAGATCAGCGCGAAGCCGAGATAATGATTCCAGCGGATGGTGGTGCCCAGATACAGGGTGGAAAATACCACGAACACCAGCAGCGTCAGCACCTCCTGGATGGTCTTGAGCTGCACGGCCGAGAAATAGCCATAGCCGTAGCGGTTGGCCGGCACCTGCATGCAGTATTCGAAAAAGGCGATGCACCAGCTGACCAGTATGACCAGCGGCAGCGGCACCTCCCTGAATTTGAGATGCCCGTACCAGGCGAAGGTCATGAAGATGTTGGAGAGCAGCAATAGCCCGATCGTGAGCACGGGCGTGGGAATCGGCATGGGAACCTCGGCTTTACATTGGCGATGCGTACTATTACAACAGAGCCATGCCAGCCGCCAAGCGCGAACTACTCTCCGGATGGGGCCACTGCCCCGTCGACACCTGCCTCTCCTACCGCCCGGAAAAACACCGCGATCTCGGACTCATCCTGCGCGAGCATGCGGGGCCGCTGCTGCCGCGCGGGCTTGGCCGCTCGTATGGCGATGCGGCGCTGCAACCCGAAGGCGTTATCCGCACCGAACGACTCGACCATTTTATTTCTTTTGACGCCAGGCAGGGCATCGTGCAGGCGCAGGCCGGCGTGACGCTGGCCGAACTAATGGATCTTTCTATCCCGCATGGCTGGCTGCCGCCGGTGATTCCCGGCACGCGCCATGTTACTCTGGGAGGCGCCTTCGCCTGCAACGTGCACGGCAAGAACCACTGGCGCGAAGGCGAATTCGCCGAGCATGTGGCCGCCATCCGCCTGACCACCGCCGGCGGCGACAGCGTCGAATGCTCGCCGCAGGAGCACAGCGAACTCTTCTGGGCCACGGCCGGCGGCATGGGCATGACCGGCATTATCGAGGAAGTGACCCTCAAACTGAAACCCATCGCCTCCGCCTCGCTAAAAACGCTGAGCTACCGCGTCGAATCCATCGAGGACATGGTGGCAGCGTTCGAGCATTACCGGGGCAGCTCGGATTACATGATCGGCTGGATCGACCACATGGCACGCGGCGATGAGATCGGCCGCGGCGTGTTCGAGGCCGCCAACCCTATGCTGGCCGGCGACGGCGGCGCGGCGCTCAATAAATTCCGGCCATTGGCCACGCGCCTCAGCGTTCCCTTCTTCATGCCGCCCTTCCTGCTCAACCGTTATTCGATGGCGCTTTACAACCGGTGGCGGTTCAAGCGCTATTCGTCGGAGCGGCAGAGCGCCGTCGTCGACTTCAACAGCTTCTTCCATCCGCTCGACGCCATCGGCGGGTGGAACCGGCTGTATGGCCGCCGCGGCTTTTTCCAGTACCAGTGCCTGCTGCCCGAAACGCAGGACATCGCCGCCAGGCTCAAATCCCTGCTCTCGGCCATCCAGAAGCACGGCGGCTTCTCCTTCCTCGCCGTCCTCAAATACCACCGCGAAGGCAAGGGCATGCTCACCTTCTCGAAGCAGGGCTACAGCCTCGCCCTCGACTTCCCCAACACCCGCCGCGTCAGGAAACTGCTGCCGCAGCTGGACCGCTGGGTGGCCGAGCATGGCGGCCGCGTCTATCTCGCCAAGGATGCGCTGCTGGCGCCGGAGCTGTTTCGCCAGATGTATCCCCAGGCAGGCGACTGGTGTGATTTCATCCGCGACCTCGATCCCGGCGGCAAATTCCGCTCCCGCATGTCCGACCGGCTTGAATGGAAGCCGCATGACTGACACCGCGCTCGTTATCGGCGCCACCTCCTCGCTGGCGCAGGCCATCTGCCGCAGCCTCGCCCGCAAAGGCTACCGGCTCATCCTCGCCGGCCGCGACGAGCGCGAGCTGGAACTGCTGGCCGCCGATCTTTCCACCCGCTTCCAGGCGGAGTGCCTGATTCAGCCGGTGGATCTGCTGGATTCGGATTTTTCGCCGGAAACGTTTATAGAAAGCGTGGGGGATTTCAGCCATGTCGTCATCGCCGTGGGCGATATGAGCGGCGACCTGGCGCATATCGCCCGCATCAACTATCTCCTTCCCGCCGACCTGGCGGAAGCCGCCGCGCAGCGCCTGGCTGACCGAAAGCGCGGCAGCATCGCCATCATTTCCTCCGTCGCCGGCGACCGCGGCCGCCAGAGCAATTACGCCTACGGCAGCGCCAAGGCCGCCCTCACCTGCTTCGCGTCCGGCCTACGCAACCGCTGCCATAAACAGGGCGTGCATGTGCTGACCGTCAAGCCCGGCTTCGTCGACACGCCCATGACCTGGGGCATGAAAAGCCCGCTGATCGCCAGCCGCGATTACGTGGCGGAAAAAATTGTCCATGCCATGGAAAAGAAAAAGAACGTGCTGTATGTTCCCTTCTTCTGGCGTTTTATCATGCTGATCATCTGCCACATTCCCGAACCCATTTTTAAACGATTGTCGTTATAGCGTGCGCGTTTTCATGAAAGAACTCTGGGGCCTGACCCGCCCCTACTGGCAGTCGGAGGAACGCTGGAAAGCGTATGGGCTGCTTTTCGTCATCGTCGCCCTCAATCTCGGCGAAGTGTATCTCAATGTCCTCTTCAACTTCTGGAACAAGGATTTCTACGATTCCATCCAAGCCGTCGATGAGAAAGCCTTTTTCGCGGCGCTGCTGCGCTTTACCTACCTGGCCTTCACCTTCATCGCCGTCGCGGTGTATCGCGTGTATCTCAACCAGATGCTGCGCATCAAGTGGCGCGCCTGGATGACAAACCGCTACCTGTCGGACTGGCTGGGCAAGCAGAATTACTACCGCATGCAGCTGATGGGCAGCCCCACCGACAACCCCGACCAGCGCATCAGCGAGGACATTGAACAATTCATTCAACTGACTTTGGGGCTGGCGCTTGGATTATTGAGTTCTGTCGTCACGCTATTTTCCTTCCTGACCATTCTCTGGCGGCTTTCCGGCGCGCTGGATTTCACGCTGGGCGGCATGGCCATCCACATCCCCGGCTATATGTTCTGGGCAGCGCTGATCTACGCCATCGCCGGCACCTGGCTCACCGTGCGCGTCGGGCGGCCACTGGTGCATCTCAATTATAACCAGCAGCGCTTCGAAGCCGATTTCCGCTTCAGCCTGGTGCGCCTGCGCGAGAACACCGAAAGCATCGCCTTCTATAAGGGCGAGGCGCAGGAGCAGGAGAACTTCGTTACCCGCTTCCAAGCGGTAATCGGTAATTTCTGGGCGATCATGAAGCGGCAGAAAACCCTCTCCTGGCTCACCTCCGGCTACAGCCAGCTGGCGATCATTTTTCCTTACGTCGTCGCCGCGCCGAGCTATTTCGCCAGAAAAACCCAGCTGGGCGACCTGACGCAGACGGCCTCAGCCTTCGGGCAGGTGCAGGGCTCATTGTCCTATATCGTCGATTCCTATACCAGCATCGCCACCTGGCGCGCCGTGATCGACCGACTGAGCGGCTTCACCGGCAGCATCCGTCATGCCGAGGCCACGCAGGCCCCCACCGCCGGCTTCGAACGCCATGCCAGCGACCGCAAGCAGATCGAGGCAAAAAACCTGACCATCCGCCTGCCCGACAACCGCCTGCTGCTTAACCGCCTGAACCTCGCCATCCGCCCCGGCGACACGCTGCTGATCACCGGCCGCTCCGGCTCCGGCAAGAGCACGCTGCTCAGAACGCTGGCCGGGCTGTGGCCCTTCGTCGAGGGAGAGCTGACGCTGCCGGCGCATGCCTCCATGCTGTTCGTGCCGCAGAAGCCTTACCTGCCGCTGGGCACCCTGCGCCAGTCGCTTTATTATCCCAACGCCCCGCAGGCGGAAGATTCTCAGCTCGATGAAATCCTCTCCCTCTGCCGGCTTGAGCACCTGAAGCCCCGGATGGACGACAGCGATTTGTGGTCGCATATCCTGTCGCTGGGCGAGCAGCAGCGCATCGCTTTCGCGCGCATCCTGCTGGTGCAGCCGGAGTTCGTGTTCCTTGATGAAACCACTTCTGCGCTCGATGAATCGCTCGAGGCGCATCTCTACGAAACGCTGGCTTCAAGGCTGCCGCGTGCGGCCATCGTCAGCGTCGGACACCGCAGCACGCTCAGGAAATGGCATAAAAACGAGCTGAACCTGGGAGGAGAGGCATGAGATATATTTTTCTGCTGGCGCTGATCATGATGGCCCTACCCGCCTTCGCCGCCGGCGATTCCTATTATCTCGAAGACCTCACCTGGCCGGAGGTGAAGGAGCGCATGGCGCGCGGCGTCGATACCGTCATCATCCCCAGCGGGGGTACCGAGCAGAACGGTCCGCACATCGCCATCGGCAAGCATAACCGGATCGTGCGCTACACCTCCGGCGAGATCGCCCGCCAGCTCGGCAACGCGCTGGCTGCGCCCGTGCTGGCTTATGTTCCCGAAGGACGCGTCAACCCGCCCGAAGGCCACATGCTGTTTCCCGGCACCATCTCGGTGAATGAGGAAGATTTCGCCAGGGTGCTGGAGGACGCGGCGCGCAGCTTCAAGCAGGAGGGGTTTAAGCACATCTGCTTCATCGGCGACCATGGCGGCAACCAGAAGGTGCAGCAGGAAGTAGCCGACAAGCTGAACAGGGAATGGAAGAACGAAGGCATCACGGTCATCAATGTCAGCGATTATTATAATGATCGCGAGGCCGACGCCTGGGCGCGCAAGCTGGGTATCAAAAGCCCGGATGCCCATGCCGGTTTCATGGACGCCTCGGAAATTATGGCCATCGACGGCGGCGTTCGCCCCGCACTGATCCGTCACTACTCCGAGAAGGATTTCGCGGCCTCCGGCGTCATGGGCGATCCCAGCGGCGCCACAGCGGAATACGGCAAAACCCTGCTGGACTTCAAGGTGAAGGCAGCAGTGGAGCAGATACGTCGCGAAACCGGCCAGTCCGCCGGAGGGAAATAACCCCGTTAAGCGCAGTTTTCCTGCATTGCGTATGGACTCCTTATCGCCCGATTAATTAGAGTCAGTGGTGTTATGGATAGTTCCATCGGAAATCAATCAGACAAACTTCGTGAGTCCGGATCTCAACTGCCTCGGGAAGCAGAGAATCTGCGCCAGGAAAGTGACCGGATGATGAAAGAAGCGGAAAAACAGAAAGCCGCCATGCCCCGGGACGGGGAACCCATTGGCGGCGGCTGATGGCCTCTCCTCCCAGGCTCTACATGATTCCCGGCACCGGCACAGACAGGCGGATGTATGCGCCGCAGCTGGAGCGCCTTGCCGACATGGCCATCGTGGAATGGCTCAGCCCTCTGGATATAAAGGAAAGCCTCGCTTCCTACGGCAATCGCCTTGCCGATACGATCGACACGTCGGGACGTTTCATCCTCGGAGGCGTCTCGCTGGGCGGCATGCTGGCGCAGCAGATGGCGCTCAGGCTCCGGCCCGCGGCGGTGCTGCTGATCGCCTCCTGCAGCGATTCGAAAGCGATCGCCTTCCTGCCGCGCATGGCGGGAAAGCTGATGCGCCTGCTGCCCCCCTTTGCCACGCGCTGGCAGCTCGATATCCTGAGCCTTGTGGTCATGATGACCCGTTATCCGCACAAATCCCTGTATGCCCGCATGCTGAAGGATATGCCGCCGCCGCTGGTACGCTGGCAGAGCGGCGCCGCCACGCAATGGTCACTGGCGCAGCCGTTACCCATGCCGGTATTCCACATCCATGGAGGTCGAGATAAAATTATTCCGGCCGGCAAGGTGCAGGCCAGCGCGATCATTCCGGACGGCGGCCATCTTATCAACGTCACGCATGCCGACCGCGTCAATGACTTCATCATGGAATGCCTTCGGCAGTGCTAACCGGTTATTTATAATTTCCCTGGCCCCATGCTGGTGCAAACTTATGCGTGAGCGCCTACTCTCTTACAAACGAATCGCACCATGCGATTCCGCTCAACCAATGGAGGGAGATTTATCTATGACCGATAACCAGAATCGCCAGAACCAAGACCGCGATGAAGAAAATAAATTCAGTTCCTCCGGATCGTCTTCCGGCAAGCAGTCTTCCGGTGGCTCGTCCTCTGGGAAACAATCTTCCGGCATGGGCTCGCAGTCCGGTCAGGGAAATGCTTCGCGGAGTGACAGCGACAGCGATGCGGATGAAAGCTACAGCTCCGGCTCAGGCAGCTCCGGCTCGCAGTCCGGCCGCAGCAGCGGCTCTTCCAGTGGCAGCTCGTCCGGCAAGAGTGGCTCCGGATCTTCTTCCGGCGGCAGCCGTTAATCCTGAATAACATGCGACAGGAGCATGGTCCGCCATGCTCCTGTTTTTTTACGCCTGTTTCTATGCCTTGTTAATGCCGTGGCACACATGCCGTATAGCACCCTTACCTCTTTTCGGTGCATGAGTGGATGGGACAACCTTAAAGGAGAATCCTTATGAAAAAGCTGCTGATGATGACCAGCCTGCTATGCGCGCTGAGCGGCCCTGCCGCCATGGCAATGACCGATACGGCCAATCCCGGCCCCTCCGGCTA
>JAGWLJ010000300.1 GCA_028873275.1 Pseudomonadota bacterium | reverse complement strand
AGAGAGGCCAGCGCAATCAGCACGACGACGCGGGTTAAGGTCAGCCCCGCCAGCCACGCGACCTGCCCCACGTCATGCCAGCTCACGCTCGTCATGTGGAAAATGACGAGATGCCGCGTCGCCACGATGCCGGCCAGGGCGAGCAGCGCATACCATAAATAATCGAACAGCCTTGCCTCACGCGGGGTGAATTGCAGTGCCGGCCCGGTTTTCGGCATGAACCATTTGAGCCTTAAGACCCACCCGGCCAGCCAGCCGAACGGCAACGACAACAGTTTCTCGGCACGTGGACTCTTGGCAAAAAGCTCCAGCACCCAGGAGCGAGGCGCTTCGCCGCTGGCCGTCATTTCATAGCGGAACTTGTCCGACCAGGCGACGAGCGGCCGGAACAAAAACTGGTCATAGAGCAAGATGACCACCGTCATGGCGAGGATGGCGTAACCGATCGCATGCAGGTTGCGCTGCTCAATGGCCAGCGCAATGTACGAGCCGACGCCGGGCAGCGCGATATGCTGGTTGCCGACCGTGATCGCCTCGCTCGCCACTACGAAAAACCAGCCGCCCGACATCGACATCATGGTGTTCCAGATGAGGCCCGGCATGGCGTAAGGCAGCTCCATCTTCCAGAATTTCTGCCAGCCGGAGAGCCGGAAGACGAAGGCCGCTTCATCGATATCGTGCGGGACGGTTTGCAGCGACTGGTAAAGCGAGAACGCCATGTTCCACGCCTGCGAGGTGAAGATGGCGAAAATCGCCGCGCATTCCGGCCCCAGCGTGCTGCCGGGAAAGAGCATCAGGAAGCCGGTGACGGTGAAGGAAATATAGCCCAGGACCGGCACGGATTGCAGGATGTCGAGCAGCGGGATCAGCACCTGCCCGGCCTTGCGGCTCTTGGCGGCGGCGGTGGCGTACAGCAGCGTGAAGGTGAGCGATATCACCACCGCGATCAGCATGCGAAGCGTGGTGCGCAGCGCGTATTCGGAGATCATGTGCGGATCGAGGCTGATCGGCGTGTGCTCGAGGTGCGTAATCGGCGCGGAAATCGCCCGCATCCCCCAGGCCATGTAGGCGAAAAACGCCAGCACCAGCGAGAAGGCCAGCGCATCGAACCAGAAGCGGGTGATCTGCTGGCGCTCCGGCACGGCTTTGGAAACCACGCCGATATTGGCGATGCGCGGAATCAGGCGTCCGGAAATGCCGGAAAATTGCATGGCCCTGCTCCTTGCTTTTGCTTCCTTATTCCCGGATAGCGCCGGTTTGTCAACGCCGCAATTCTTTGCTATGGCATGACAATGAAAAGCAAAATCCCCTCCGGCATCTGGGCGCTCGGGTTCGTGAGCATGTTCATGGACTGCTCCTCCGAGCTGATCCACGGGCTCTTGCCGGTTTTCATGATTTCGACGCTGGGCCTCAGCGCCGTGTCGCTCGGCGTCGTCGAGGGCATCGCCGAGGCGACGGCGCTTATCACCCGCATTTTCTCCGGCGCGCTTAGCGACTGGCTGGGCAAGCGCAAACTATTGGCATTAATGGGTTATGGCCTCGCCGCCGCCAGCAAGCCGCTTTTTCCGCTGGCAACGAATATGATGACGGTGCTTGCGGCGCGGTTCATCGACCGCATCGGCAAGGGCATCCGCGGCGCCCCGCGCGACGCGCTGATCGGCGACCTGGCGCCGGCCGACATACGCGGCGCCTGCTTCGGCCTGCGCCAGTCGCTCGATACGGTGGGCGCGGTCATCGGGCCGGGGCTTGCCATCCTCTTCATGCTGATCCTCGCCGACCATATCCGCACCGTGCTGTGGATCGCTGTCATTCCCGCTGCCATCGCCGTGCTGCTCTTGGCTACCTTCGTCCGCGAACCGGACGCCGCGCCGAAAAAATCCGGGGAAGCGCCTATCAAACTTTCCGACATCCGCC
>JAGWLJ010000299.1 GCA_028873275.1 Pseudomonadota bacterium | reverse complement strand
TGGCCACGCCGCGCAGCGACTCCGCCTTTCCGGCCAGGGGCCAGAATGCTATCGCCAGCATGACTGCAACCATGATCCGCATGCACTTAGCTTATTCTCCCTCCCGCATAAAATCGCCATACGCCGCTCTATCAAATCGCGGGATTCGATAAAACCAAGGCGCTGCAATCGCTTGCTGCCTTTACCGATCGGCTGGCCGAGGCGGCGTGAGGGCGCGCAAAAGGGATTTACTTTTCTTATGCGATCGAATATCACTCACCGTCCAATCCCTTAAGGGGCGCATAGCTCAGTTGGTAGAGCAGCTGACTCTTAATCAGCGGGTCGTAGGTTCGATTCCTACTGCGCCCACCACACACACCCTCCCTGCAATAAAGCCGCAATCGCTTGCCTGTGCCGACAGGAAAGTGTACTCATTTGCAGCATGAGCCCGAGATGTAGGATCCAGACAGCCCATAAAATGCCCCAATATTAAAATAATTTAACGGGACATGGGTCCCATGGCTGGACTACATTCCAACCTCAGAGGCGGAGGAAAGCGGCGTAAAAGCATAATCTCATCATGTCCCTGGTCAGTTACGTCCTCAAGCATCCTTATACCGTTGCGGCAACGCTGCTGCTGATTGCGCTGCTCGGCATTGGTGCGGGGCTGCGCATGCCGGTCGATATTTTTCCCGAGATTGATATTCCGGTTGTCAGCGTCGTCTGGACGTATAACGGCATGAACGCACAGGACATCCAGAACCGCATCCTGACCCTGCATGAGCGGCAGATGGCCTCGCTGGTCGACGACATCGGCCATATCGAAGCCACCAGCTACGACGGCGTCGGCGTGGAAAAAGTGTTCCTCCACGAAGGCGCCGACGTCACCCGCGCCGTGTCGCAGCTGGCCAGCAGCGCGCTGGTCGTGCTCAAATACCTGCCGCCGGGCATCACGCCGCCGCTGGTGCTGCGCTACGGCGCTACCGACGTGCCGATCATCCAGCTCAGCCTCTCCAGCCAGACGCTTCCCGATACCAAGCTCAATGACGTCGGCCAGAATATCATCCGGCCCGATCTGGCGGTGGTGCACGGCGCCGAGGTGCCCTACCCGTATGGCGGCAAGCCGCGCGTCATCATGGCCGATCTCAGCCAGGAAGCGCTGGCGGCGCGCCAGCTGTCGCCCGCCGATATTGCCACCGCGCTGCAGAAGCAGAATGTCATTCTGCCGGCCGGCGACGTGAAGATCGGGCGCAAGGATTACACGCTGGCGATGAACAACAGCCCCGACGTGATCGAATCCATCAACAATTTCCCTATTAAGCAGATCGACGGGAAGATGGTATTCCTGCGCGACGTGGCGCATGTGCATGACGGCTTCCAGGTGCAGACCAATTCCGTGTCGGTCAACGGCACGCCCGGCGCCTTGATGACCATCCGCAAGACCGGCGGCGTATCGACGCTGGCGGTGATCGACGGGGTGCGCGAGACCATTCCTGAGATAGAAAAATTATTGCCGAAGGATATCCCGGTCACCATCAAGGCCATCTTCGACCAGTCGGTGTTCGTGAAAGCGGCGCTGAACAGCGTGGTGATGGGCGGCGCGATGGCGGCGGGGCTGACCGCGCTGATGATCTTGCTGTTCCTCGGCAACTGGCGGCTGACGCTGATTATTCTGGCATCCATACCGCTTTCCATCATCGCCGCCGTGCTGGCCATGTATATCGGCGGGCAGACGCTCAACACCATGACGCTCGGCGGCTTCGCGCTGGCCGTGGGAATCCTGGTCGATAACGGCACGGTGGTGATCGAGAACATAGAGCGCCGCCTGCGCGAGGGCAACCCGCTGGAAACGGCTATCATCCAGGGAGCGGGCGAGGTCGGCATCCCTACCATGCTTTCCACGTTCTGCATCTGCATCGTCTTCGTGCCGATTTTCCTGTTGCAGGGCACGG
>JAGWLJ010000298.1 GCA_028873275.1 Pseudomonadota bacterium | reverse complement strand
CTCCTTTTCCCTGCAATCGCCTCCTGGCTCGCTCTCGCCGCCGCTGCGCAGGCCGCTCCCTACCTGGGCATGGCGCATCCCTGGCAGCTCGGCTTCCAGACCCCGGTCACGCCGGTCATGAAGCAGCTTTACGGCATGCATGACTTCTTGCTTATCATCATCACCGCCATCACTATCCTGGTGCTGCTGCTGATGACCTTCATCTGCATCCGCTTTCACCGCCGCCACAACCCGGTGCCCAGCAAGACCACGCACAACACGCGCCTCGAGATCATCTGGACGGCCATTCCCATCCTGATTCTCGTCGCCATTGCCATTCCCAGCCTGCGCCTGCATTATTATATGGAACGCCACGAGGAAGCCGATCTGACCGTCAAGGTCACCGGGCTGCAGTGGTACTGGCATTACGATTATCCCGATCATGGCGGTTTCGGCTTCGACAGTTACATTAAAAAGGACGCCGACCTGAAGACCGGCGATATCCGCCAGCTCGCGGTCGACAACATGATGGTCGTACCGGTGGATTCCACCGTGCGCGTGCTGATCACCGGCGCCGACGTTATCCACTCTTGGGCGGTACCCGCCTTCGGCGTCAAGCGCGACGCCGTGCCCGGCAAGCTCAACGAAACCTGGTTTAAGGCCGACCGGATCGGCACGTTCTACGGCCAGTGCTCGCAGCTGTGCGGCGTCGGCCATGGCTTCATGCCAATCGCCGTCAACGTCGTCAGCAAAGAGGATTTCAATGCCTGGGTGAAGCAGAAGCAGGGTGAATCCGGCATCGTCCCCGCCGTGCAGACGCAGATGAACCAGGCGCTGAAGCCCACCACGCCTTCCGCCCCGGCTGCGGCGACGCCGCTGGCCAAGCCCGAGGCCCCGGCGAAAAATGAAACGCCGCAGATCGAGCGCGAGGAGAAAAACTCGCAGGAGAAGGGCGAAGGCAAGCCCGCCGACGATGCGAAGAATCCCGAAACGCCGCAGGATGATTCCGACGAGGACAAGCCCGCGGACGATCAACACCAGTAAGGACTGAAGGATATGCAATACGCCGCCACCGCCAATCACGATCACGCCGCGGACCATACGCCGCATGGCATCCGCCGCTGGCTGTATTCGACCAACCACAAGGATATCGGCATCATGTATCTGTGGTTCGCCGGGTTTGCGGGCATTATCGGCACGATTTTCTCGATCCTGATCCGCATCCAGCTGCAGCACCCGGCCGGGCAGCTGTTCGGCGACAATCACCAGATGTATAACGTGGTGGTGACGGCGCATGCGGTGGCGATGGTATTCTTCCTGGTCATGCCGGCGCTGATCGGCGGCTTCGGCAATTTCTTCGTGCCGCTGATGATCGGCGCGCCCGACATGGCTTTCCCCCGTATGAACAATCTCAGCTTCTGGCTGCTGCCGCCGGCCTTCCTGCTGCTGCTCAGCTCCGCTTTCGTCGGCGAAGGCGCCGGCACGGGCTGGACGCTCTATCCGCCGCTTTCCGCCGCCGCCTCGCATCCCGGCATGTCGGTCGATATGGCCATTTTCGCGCTGCACCTGGCCGGTATTTCATCGATCCTGGGCGCCATTAACTTCATCGTTACTATCTTCAACATGCGCGCGCCGGGCATGACGCTGTTCAAGATGCCGCTCTATCCCTGGGCGATTTTGGTTACGGCATTCCTGCTGCTGCTGGCGGTGCCGGTGCTGGCCGGGGCGATCACCATGCTGCTGACCGACCGTAATTTCGGCACGCATTTCTTCGATCCCTCGGGCGGCGGCGATCCGATTCTGTTCCAGCACCTGTTCTGGTTTTTCGGCCATCCGGAGGTCTATATCATGATCCTGCCGGCCTTCGGCATCATCAGCCAGGTGATCTCGACCTTCAGCAAAAAGCCGATCTTCGGTTATCTCGGCATGGCCTATGCCATGGTCGCGATTGGCGGCATCGGCTTCGT
>JAGWLJ010000037.1 GCA_028873275.1 Pseudomonadota bacterium | reverse complement strand
AACGGTATTGACCGTGCCGGCGACGCTCAGCGAGATTACGCTGTTGCTGGAATTAGGCGTAATGGTAAGGCTGGTGATAGTCGTACCCATGTAGCCGGATGGAAAATTGGCGTAGAAATATTTATTTTCTTCGCTGCTCAAATTCACGGTGCTGGCTTCGCTGCCGACGGCCAGCCCTGCGGCATCGAGCGCGTTCTGCATGCGCATCTCCACGATCTGCGCCCGCGCCATATCGATGGCAGCGCCGGCGCTGGCAATCAGCAGGACCAACGAAAAGGCGCCGATAATGGAAACGGCGCCATCTTGGGACCGGCACCAGCGGTAAAAATGCTTCATAACCATGCTCCTTGCGTCAGCAGCCAGAAGGGAAGTGCGCTTAGGCTGGTAAGCGTTCCCAGCCTGGGCTTGTATAATTCAACGCTGTAAACCGTGGCCGGCGATACCACACCGTTGGTCGAGATCAGTGGCTGAAAATTATAGAAAATCTCTGCGATAATTATATTATCTTTGTCATTGAGCGTAAGGCTGCCGGGTAGAGCCGCCATCTGGCCTGAAACCCCTATTCTGCTGGCGTGCGTCCATGATCCATTGCTGCCGCTGCTGGTATATTGCCAGCTGACCATCGGCGGGTTGCTGGCGCTGTAAGTGCCCGTCTGCGTCACCGAGCTGATAATAACGAAGCCGTTAGACCCGAAACTGAACGGTTTCATGACCTGGGTGGCGGCCGTCATGATATTGTCGAGATCGCTAGTCTTGGCCGTCGTTCCCTGCGCCACGCTGTCAGAAATGATAAACGCCGCTTTCTCAGCTTTCTGCACGACGATGATGTAACGCGTCAGCTCGACGCCGCCCATGAATATCATCATCAGAAGCGGCGCCCACAGGGCAAATTCGATCAGAGCGATGCCGGACTGCCCATATAAGAAAATTCTTACGCGTTTCAGGAATCGGTAAATCATGCGGCGACCTTAGTTATATGGCTCATTTCTGACCACAGCGCGCGCCGTCACGGTGAAGGTGCTGCCGATGATGGCGCTGACAATCGGCGTCATGATTTTCCATGGATAGCTGACCGTATAAACGACCACGTCGCCGGCATTGCCAAGGCCGGCCGCTCCCATATCGGCGTCCCATGTACCGTTGCCGTTGATGTCGGTAAAATTGACACCGGGCGTTCCGGGACAGGGAGCCGTGGGCGGACTGATGCATGGCTCCGGCTGCCCGATATCGTTATAATTGGAATACACTTCCGTAGCGATCGACAGTTTGCTGGAATCCAGCAGCCCGGCCGTGCGGGTGGCAACATCGTTGATGATTTCCTGCTGGCGCGTCGTGCCGGAGGCCACATAGCCGGTCTTGCCGAGACGGGCGGTATTGTTGGTAGCGCTTTCCAGCACCGCGCTGGTGAACATGATCATGGAAAAATCGATAATGCCCATCATCAGCATCAGGAACACCGGCGCAACGAGGGCAAATTCGATTGCCGAAATGCCGCGCTGGCATTGCCTGATCGCGGCATAGCATCGAAATAATGGTAATCGTCGCTTATTCATAGAGTCTGCAAAATAGAGTGCTTACCTGCCTTCACTATAGCAAACATGCGCTATTCGCACAAGGCAACGGAGCAAAAATATCTTTGAAAATCAATGCTTTTTATAAACAGTTATCTTAAATGCGCATCAATTGCATTAAAAAGCAATGTGGCGCTTGGCCTTAAAAAATCATGCAGGACTAGCGGTTCGGATCGAAAATGGACGGTCCGGCCGGTTTCTTTTCCTGAGGCTGCGCCGCTGGCTGCTGTTTGGGTTCTTCCTTCACCTTGGCGTCGGGCACGGAGAGAATGGCGCGCGTGGTCGGTGCCGCCTTGGGATCGCGGAAATACGATCCGCGCATGAGAATAATAGTGACGCGGCGGTTGCGCGGTGATGTGGGCTCCTCAGGAACCAGCAGTTCGCGGTCGGCCAGCGCCACGATCTTCATGACGCGGCCGCGCTCCAGCTGCGTCGTGCTGAGGAAGCGCCGCGCCGCATTGGCGCGGTCGGCCGACAATTCCCAGTTGGTGTATTGTGGATTGCCGCTGGCGGCATTGGCATCGGTGTGACCGTTGATGGTGATATTGTTGGGCGTCTTGGAGATGATATTGGCCATGGCGTCGAGCACTTTTTTGCCGCCGTCGGTCAGCACGGCGCCGCCGGGAATGAACATGGGCTTCTTCTCATCGTCGATCATGTCGATCTTGAGGCCTTCCGGCGTGTCCTGCACCACGACGTTATTCTTGAAATCCTTGAGATCCTGATCCTGCTCGAGCGACTGCTTGATATCCTGCTCGGCCACCTTGAGCTGATCGCCGTCCTCGCTGCTTTCCACATCCTGGCCATCCTGTTTGGCTTTCTGGTCGTTCGAGGTCGATTCCGCATCGGGGTCCGCCTTGACCGGCTTGGATACATCGGGCGCCACCGGCACCGGTCCCTGCTTGATCTGCCCTTCCACCAGACCCGGCGCGCTGAGGTCGGTATTGGAGCGGCCAGTCACCGTGGAGGGCGTTTTGCCGCCCTTGAAGCCGATGCCCATGGCGTCCTTGACGCCCATGGTGGGAGTAAAATATTCGGCAAGGCCCATCTTCTGCGCCGGCGTTGTCACGTTGATCAGCCACAGCAGCAGGAAGAACGCCATCATCGCCGTCACGAAATCGGCATAGGCCACTTTCCACGCGCCGCCATGGTGGCCGCCGCCGCCTTTCTTGATGCGCTTGATAATAATGGGTTGTGCTGCCGGTGCCGCCATAATGGTTAATTATGGCCCGGAAAGGTAAAATATGGATTACAGATTTGTTAATAATTGATAAGGGCACGCCCGGTATCGCCCGTGAAGGAGGAAAACGATACCGTTCATGCGCCCCCGCTAAAAAGCAGAGGCTGCGTAGTTAATGGTGGCGGCGCTGTCCGGGCAGCGTTGCGGCCAGACCCTGCCTGAACTGGAGATAATTGATAATCTCCTGCTCCTGCAGTTGTTCGGCCTGCACCTGTGCCGTTGCCTGCTGCAGCACCGCTTGGTTCAGCGCCTGCTGGTACTGAACCGCCTGATACTGCGACTGCAAGACCGCCTGGTTCCACAGCTGTTGGGCGTAAACTTGCTGCGCCCACATCTGCGTCATTGCCGCGTTAGCCTGTGCTTGATAAGTCAGGCTGGCGGCATACTGCTGCTGGGGGTTGAAATAATATCCCCCGGCGTAGTATTGCGCCCTAGCATTGGGTGCCAGAAACGCAATGACTAAGATAGCCAACATGAGTTTCCTCATATCAGCCTCCTTCGCAGTTAAAGTCCGCTTTTCCCCCTCCTCCGAAACTCAGCCTCTTCGCTGAATTTTTTTACGGGCAGGAGCTCTGCCAGGGATAAAAGCGCTGGAATCATGAATCCTCCATGATTCACCCGAAGTCAGACCGTGCGAATCCTCACGAATTCAACCTCACGGCCTCTGCATTGGCGCATACCCTCTTCTCTTGCGAGAAACCATGAGGGAAATTACTGCACCGCAGGAACCCACCCTCTATAACAGGTTAATTAGGATTAATCTAGCCTCTGCGATACACCCATACATGGGCCGGCGGAACGTTGGTCACCACCAGCTTCATGCGCTTGCCGTGCAGGCGGTGGCGGCGCATCTGCTGGCGGCTGATGGGTGACCTTGGCCCATAGGTGAACTGGACGATCAGCCCCTCCTCGCCGATCAGGAGGGCCATCTGGCACTCGATGGCGGTGCGCACCGGCTTGGGCATGGAAAGCAGCGGTAGGCTGGAGACGATGGCGCTGACCTTTCTCACCCCTGCGCCCGCCAACACCGTTTCCATATCGGCGGCATCGGCGCACAACACGTTAAGCTGGGGGAAATGCCGATGCACCAGCGCATGCAGCTTCTCGTCGCGTTCGATGATGACCAGCCGTTCCGGCGGTATGCCCGCCTGCAGAAGCGCCTGCGTCACCGCGCCTGTGCCGGCGCCCAGTTCAATGATAGCGCCCGGCAGGGCAATATCGACCTCCTCCACCATGGCCCGCGCCAACGCGCGCGAGCTGGGCAGGAAGGCGCCGATCTTAAGCGGTGAGCGTATCCAGGCGGCAATAAAATGGTGGTGGCGCAGCCGCGCACGCTCTTTTCCCTTGCCCAGAAGTTTAGCGAGCGGCCGATTCATGCTTGATCTGGCTTACGGCGGCATCGATTTTGAGAACAAGATAGTGGCGGCCATATCTGGCCGAGGCCTGGCTGGAATCGCCCATGGCGCCGGTGGTGCGGTAATCGCTCTCGCTGTGCGGGCCAAGCAGGTTGTTGCGCACACCGGCGGGATCAAGAGCCATCAGCTCCGAAGTCTCGATATGGCCGGCATGCGCGTCCGGGTTCTTCACCTGGAGCCCCATCGAATCACCCCATTCCTCCTGCCCGTTATCCGCATAGTAATCCGACACATTGATGACTTTCACGCGGTCGCTGTACCATTCCTCGGTCAGCATGTCGGCCACGTGCTGCTGGATATCCTGCGCGCCGCCGTGATCGCCCACGAAGCAGATGCGCGTGAAGCCGCTCTGCTTGAGACTGCGGGCGATATCCTCCAGCGCCGCCGCGAAGGTGGCCCGCGAGAAGGAAATGGTGCCCGCAAATTGCATATGCCCTTCCGGCGGGCTGATGCGTCCTTCCGGCACGAACGGCAGCACCGGCGCCACCAGCGCATTGCCGAGCTTGCGGGCGATTTCCGATGCCGCGTAGCGCACTACGATATCGTGCTTACCGGTCACCATGTGCGGCCCTTCCTGGCCGGTGCCACCGGTGGGGATGATGACGGTGGTATCGCCCGCCTTGATGCGGTTCTGCACTTCCACCCAGGTCAGGTCTTCGATGAATACCGAGGGAGCAGCGTATGCAGAAGAGACGGCCAAATGACTGGATAACCAGATGACCAGAAAGGCTGCGGCAAGAATTTTGGTGCTTTTCACAAGAAAAATTTGCATGTATTTTCGGTCATCGGTTATCTGGTCATCCAGCCATCTTTACCATGAACCGCCAAAAAATCGACCAGATATTTAGCCGTTTTGCCGTGCAAAACCCGCATCCGAACACGGAGCTGCACTATACCAATGGATACACCCTGCTGGTCGCCGTTGTGCTGTCGGCGCAGGCGACCGACGCCGGAGTTAACAAGGCCACCCCTGCCCTGTTCGCCGTTGCCGATACGCCGCAAAAAATGCTGGCGCTGGGGCTGGAGGGCCTCAAGCCTTACATCAAAACCATCGGGCTGTTTAACGCCAAGGCGGCCAATATCCTCGCGCTCAGCCGCAAGCTGATCGATGATTTCGGCGGCAAGATTCCGCATGACCGCGAAAAGCTGCAAACGCTGCCCGGCGTCGGGCGAAAAACCGCCAATGTCTGGCTCAACTGCGCGCTGGGATGGCCGACCATCGCGGTGGATACGCATGTGTTCCGCGTGGCCAACCGCATCGGCCTGTGCAAAACCAAGACGCCGGAACAGACGGAAAAAGCCCTGGAAAAAGCCATTCCGGATCGATGGAAAAACCACGCGCATCACTGGCTGATCCTGCACGGCCGCTATGTCTGCAAGGCGCGCAAGCCCGAATGCCCGCGCTGCCTGATCAACGATCTGTGCGAATTTCCCAATAAAACCGCTTAAAACTTATTCGTCAGCGGAAACCGCCGGTCGCGGCCGAACAGCATGGGCGACAGGCGGACGCCGGGGCAGGACTGGCGGCGCTTGTATTCGTTGATACGCACCAGGCGGACGATTTTCTCCACCACCGCTTTCGGATAGCCTTTGGCGATAATCTCCTCGGCCGATAGCCTGCCTTCGAGGTGCAGCATCAATATCGAGTCGAGCACGGCATAGGGCGGCAATTGGTCCTCGTCCTTCTGCCCCGGAGCCAGTTCGGCCGTGGGCGCACGGATAATGCTGTGTTCGGGAATTGCACGGCTCTGCGCATTGCGCCAATCAGCCAGCGCATAGACCTGCGTTTTATATAAATCCTTGATCACATTATAGCCGCCGCAGGAATCGCCATAGAGGGTGGAATAGCCGACGGCCAGCTCCGATTTGTTGCCGGTCGAAAGCAGCATCCAGCCGAACTTGTTGGAAATCGCCATCAGCGTCATGCCGCGCAGCCGCGCCTGCACATTTCCCCCGAGGCTGACATCCTTCATCCAACCCGACTGGCGAAATACCGGGCTTAGCACTTCGTCGAAAATCTCCATGCCCGCCGTGATGGACACCTCCATCGTCTCAATGCCCAGCAATCGCGCCGTCTCCAGCGCGTCGCGGGTACTTTTCTTCGATGTATAAGGCGATGGCAGCAATACGCCTTTCACCTTGTCCGCTCCCAGCGCATCCACCGCCACCGCCGCCGTCAGCGCCGAATCGATGCCGCCTGACAGGCCGAGGACCACTCCGGGAAAGCCGTTCTTGCCCACATAATCGCTGAGGCCCAGCATCATGGCGCGCCACAATGGATCCTGCGAGTCGCGAAGCGGCAGCATGGGATTCCGTGCTGCCGCTGTGACCTCCACAGGGTAAATACCCAGCCCTTCCTCAAATTCCGCCATCTGCAGTACGCATCTGCCTTTCGCATCCAGCACAAATGATCCGCCGTCGAACACAATATCGTCCTGTCCGCCCACCATATTGACATAGACCAGTGGCGCGCCGGCTTTCTTCGCCGCCGCCGCCGCCACTTCGCGCCGCCGCAGCGGCTTGCCTGCCTCGAAGGGAGAGGCATTGATGACCACGAGAAGATCGATGCCCTTCGCGCTCAGCTCACGCGGCAGCCGGTTCGACCACACATCCTCGCACACCAGCAGCCCGAGTTTCCTGCCCCCGCATTTGATAATCATCGGCCCGTCGCCGGGGGTGAAAATGCGCTTCTCGTCGAACACGCTGTAATTGGGCAAGATGATCTTATGCGCCACATGGGCGATCTTTCCGCCGCTCAGGAACAGCGCCGCATTGTAAATTTTTCGCTTCTCGTCCCACGGGCTGCCGGGCACTTTCGCATACGTCTTGCGTTTCCCTTCCTCCCACGGGCAGCCGATGATCATCGCCGGGCCGTTTCTGGTTTTCTTTGCCAGCTCTGTAGCCGCCTGCATGGCTTTGCGGACGAAGGAAGGCATCAGCACCAGATCCTCCGGCGGGTAGCCCACCAGCGCCAGCTCCGGGAATACGACGATATCGGCGGTCTGCGCCGCGGCTTTTTTATAGCATTCGAGAATCTTTGCCGCGTTGCCGGAGATATCTCCGACAGTGGGATTGATCTGGGCTAAGGCAAGTTTCATTTCGACAGGAGACTCTCCAGCTCAGGCAGAGCCGTCTGCCAGTCGGCTACCAGGCCGTAATCGGCAATTTCGAAGATAGGCGCGTTTTCGTCTTTGTTGATGGCGACGATGACCTTGCTGTCTTTCATCCCCGCCAAGTGCTGAATAGCCCCCGAAATGCCGATGGCGATGTAAAGCTCCGGCGCCACCACCTTGCCGGTCTGCCCGACCTGGTAATCGTTCGGGACATATCCCGCATCAACCGCCGCCCGCGAGGCGCCGATGGCCGCGCCCAGCAGGTCGGCCAGTTTCTCGAGCTTTTTGAAATTCTCCGCCGAGCCGAAGCCGCGGCCGCCGGAGACGATAATGCGCGCCGAGGTCAGCTCCGGGCGGGCCGAGGTGTTTTCCTGCACGCTGATAAATTGGGAGAGGCCGCTGTCGGGCAGGGCCGGGATGGATTCTATAGACGCATTGCCGCCCTCGCCCGCCGCCGTGAAGGCAGTCTGGCGGACGGTAATCACCTTGATGGCGTCTTTGGCCTGTATGGTTTCCAGCGCATTGCCAGCGTAAATCGGGCGGACGAACGTATCCGGCGAAACGACCTGCACGATTTCCGATACCTGCCCGACGCCGAGCAACGCCGCCGCGCGCGGCAGGATGTCCTTGCCGGTGGTAGTGGCGGTGGCGAGGATATGGGAATAATTTTTGCCGATGGAAGCGATCAGCGGCGCGATATTTTCCGCCAGCGGCCAGGCGTAATGCGCCGCCTCGCTGACCAGCACTTTGCTAATACCCTGGAGGGAGGCCGCCTGCTTCGCGGCTGCATCGCAGGCCTGTCCGGCGACTAATACATGAATGTCTCCGCCAAGCTGCGCCGCTGCCGTTACGGCATGACGCGTGGCGGGGTGGAGAGATTTGTTATTGTGTTCAGCGAAGACAAGAAGAGTCATAGGCTTTGTATATTCTCCGCATACCGGGCTTTATCCAGCCAGTTACCTAATTGCGCCCTGAAGAACCGCATCTGCTTTGCAATAGCTGCTTCCTCCCTATTGCTTTCGTCGAGTGCTGCTATCGCATGATCAATAGCTCGCAATCCCTTATTTATCCCCGGCATAGCAATAGAGAGGGCAGCAGGAAAATTCCTCTGCGATATATCCTTGAGCACATAATGATCCGAATCCGGAAGTGGAGTATTCGCCAGAGACTTTAGGGCAAAAATCATTTGCTCCATGGATTTTCTAAAGCCGGAATCGCTGACGTTGACTGTCGACAGGTCAAGCAACTGAAGGTTACTCTTTCCAGTACGGCCGCCTATTGATAACAAAAATGATAATTCCTGGCGTGGATCCATATTAAAGCACCTTCGCCTCGTTCCTCAGCTTCTCTACCAGCTCCTCCACGCTCTTCACCTTGCCGCCGCCCTTGCGTTTCTTGGGCTCTTCGACCTTGAGGCGCGCCATGTTGGGAGCGATGTCCACACCCAATTCCTGCGGCGTCATTTTTGCCAGCGGCTTGGCACGGGCCTTCATGATATTGGGCAGCGCCGCATAGCGTGGCTCGTTGAGGCGTAGGTCGGTGGTGACGACGCAGGGCAGTTTCAGCTTTACCGTCATCAGGCCGCCGTCGATCTCGCGGGTGACGGTGGCGCTGCCATTTTCGATGACCAGTTTCGAGGCAAACGTTCCCTGCCCCCAATTCAAAAGTCCCGCCAGCATCTGGCCGGTCTGGCTGGCGTCGTCGTCGATGGCCTGCTTGCCGATGATGATCAGTTGCGGCTGTTCTTTTTCGCTGGCCGCTTTCAGCAGCCGCGCCGCCGCCAGCGGGAAGATTTCGTTCTCCACCGAGATATGGATGGCACGATCCGCTCCCATAGCCAGCGCCGAGCGCAAGGTCTCTTGCACCGCATCGACACCGATCGACACCGCCACCACTTCCGTGGCGATGCCTTTTTCCTTGAGCCGCACGGCTTCCTCAACGGCGATCTCGTCGAACGGGTTCATCGACATCTTGACGTTGGCCGTTTCCACGCCCGAGCCATCGCTTTTAATGCGCACGCGGACGTTGTAATCAACGACACGCTTGACTGCGACTAATACCTTCATCGATTCACCCCCGGCTGCCATAGAACGTCCTTTTTCCCATTGCCATTAGCGACACGTGCCA
>JAGWLJ010000036.1 GCA_028873275.1 Pseudomonadota bacterium | reverse complement strand
GATGACCTGCTGGACATAGCGCGCATTACCAGCGGCAAGATCGTGCTGCACCGCCAACGTATCCCCCTGGCCGACACTATCGAGACTGCCGTCGAGATGGCCCGGCCGCTGATCCGGGAACGGAATCACAGCCTGAAAGTGCATTTGCCAGAGCAGCCGGTATGGATCAACGGCGACGCCACGCGCTTGTCGCAATTATTCGGTAACCTACTCAGCAACGCCGCTAAATATACCGATCCCGGCGGCCGCATCGAGATCAACGCGCATGCGAAAGAAGATGAAGCTGTCATTCGCGTGCACGATAATGGAATCGGGATTCCGCCAGACAAGCTCGATTATATTTTTGACATGTTCGCGCAGGTGGATAATTCCATAGAGCGTGCGCAGGGAGGCTTGGGCATTGGCCTGACGCTCGTCAGGAACATCGCCGAGCTGCATGGCGGCAGAATTGAAGCGCATAGTGCCGGCTGCAACAAAGGCAGTGAATTCATCGTCAGGCTGCCGGTGCTGAAGCCCTCGCAAAAAGAAATGGAGGAAAACGTGCCTAATCCGATCACACCCTCTTCTAACCGGTACCGCGTGCTGGTGGTCGACGACAATGAAGCCTCAGCGAAAACTCTGGGCTGGATGTTGGAGATGCTGGGCCATGAAGTAAAACTGGCATTGGATGGCCCAAGCGCCATCGAGACTGCCCATGTCTATAGGCCCGATATTGTCCTGCTGGATATCGGGCTGCCCGACATGAACGGCTATGAAGTATGCGCTGCCATGCGCAGCGACCCGGCGCTGGAGCATACGGCTTTCATTGCCCAGACCGGCTGGGGACAGGAACAGCACCTGCAGCGTTCCAAAGAAGCGGGATTCGATTACCATTTGATCAAGCCGATCAGCATCAAGGCCCTGCAGGAGCAAATCGAAAAGATTGCAGGCAGCTAACATATTCTATTTGATTGCCTTCACCGTCACGCTATTCTTAATCTCGAACCGACAAGGTGAGGCCACGTGGCGAGTCATTTCATTTTCATCTCGTTGATCAGCACGCTGGCGATTTTTATCACCTGGCTTTCAACTTATGAAATCCTGGGAAAAGTATGGACCACGCTGCCTAAACTAACCGTAAGACCGCGCCTGCGCGTCATGCTGATCGGTGTGCCTATTTTTATCGCTCACATCATCGGCATCTGGATGTACGCCGCCGCCTATTTCCTGGTCGAGAATTACACGTCGCTCGGGCGCATCGTCGGCCAAGACCGCGTGTACGGCGTCAATATCGAGAGCTTTTTTGACTGCCTTTATTTCTCGGCCGCAACCTATACCTCGCTGGGGCTGGGCGACCTAGTGCCGACGCAGGACATGCGGATGCTAGTGGCCGCAGAAGTGCTCAATGGGTTGGTGATGATCGGCTGGACGATCTCATTCACTTATCTCACCATGGAAAAATTCTGGTCATCGCCTCACCGCGACAGATCTTAGTACTCTTTCTCCTCGTCTTCGGCAAAGCCTTCAAGAAATGCCTCGGCGATTCGCTTGACCCGGTGGGTAGGCGGCACCGGCATTGCATCACGCAATCTTTGAATGGCTTGGATAGCCAACGTGGCAGATGCCACCGTCAACACCACAATGGCGGCAAGAACGACCAGCGTAGCATTATCCTCCGTCACGCCATGATGGATCATGATTTGATATCCGGCATAACAGCCGCTAAGAAGCAGCGCCACCAACAACATGCCGGTGGTAACCAGCAGCAGGAAGGTAATGGCGATGCGGGAGACGGCCCGGCGGTAGACTATGCCTCCGGCAACCAACCGCGCCGCGCTAACCAGCGCCGATAACGCGTCCGACGTCGCCATGGTCAACGGCGTCGCAGCAACCAGCCAAGAGCAAAACCGATAGCGGCGGCAATCGCGCTCGATTGCACCGGATGACCGCGCACTTCTCTGGCTATGGCTGCAGCCGTATCGTGCGCCTGCTCGCTGGACACATCGATTATTTCGCGTAGCTTATGCCCTGCCTTGTGTGCGAGATCGGCGGATTCGTCCTTGGCGCAACAGCTGTTGCCTTGATGCTTGGAAAACATAGAAACCTCCTTTAATGGTGAATAAATGCCATCATACCCGATCTAAGGCAAAAGCATTTGATTCCAGTCAAAAAGAGATAATTATTGTGGCCGTCGCCTCGGACGACGGCGGCGGCGGTTCCCCTGCCCAGGCGCATTATTACCGGGATTTGGCTTTCTGGCAGCCGGCCGGGCATCCGGATTCATCAGCCGCTGGATAGCCTCCCACTTCTCGGCATCCTTGGGAGTGATCAGGCAAATGGCCGCGCCTTCCGCCCCTGCGCGCGCTGTACGCCCGATGCGGTGGATGTAATCCTCAGGGCATTGCGGCAAGTCATAATTGATCACGTGCTCGATATGCGGAATGTCCAGCCCACGTGCAGCAATGTCGGTCGCCACCATGATGCGGTGCTTGCGGTCGCGGAAAGCGGTGATGACGCGCTCGCGCTTGTTCTGGTGCAAGTCGCCATGGATAGCATCGGCACTATGTTTTTCACGGCGCAGCTTATGCGCCATTTTCTCGGCGCCCCATTTTGTTTTGACGAAAACGATAATCGACCCCTGGCGTTGATTGAGCTGCGCCAGCAGCTTGTCGTATTTCGCCTC
Organism: Pseudomonadota bacterium; assembly: GCA_028873275.1. Taxonomy (GTDB): domain Bacteria; phylum Pseudomonadota; class Alphaproteobacteria; order Rickettsiales; family SXRF01; genus JABDCD01. The sequence goes on along the minus strand of JAGWLJ010000036.1, from coordinate 6,845 downwards.
CTCCGATACATGAATGATTTCTTGTTGGATTTTGGCAATAGGGGTAGTGGTAGACCCCACCGAAACGCGCACCGGATTATTCAGGTAACGTTCCGACATCTTGATGATGTCGGCCGGCAGCGTCGCCGAAAACATCAGTGTCTGCCGTTGCTGCGGTAAATATTTGGCGATTCGCTCGATCTGCACGGCAAAGCCCATGTCGAGCATGCGGTCGGTTTCGTCAAGTACGAGAAAACCGGCATCGTGCAGCATCAGGCTGCCGCGCTCGAGATGGTCAAAAATGCGCCCCGGTGTACCGACGATCAGGCGTGGACGCATGCGAAGCTGCTGCACCTGTGCCGGCATCGATTCGCCGCCGATTAAGAGGGCTGTCTGTATGGGGCTGTATTTGCCCAGGAGCTGCTGCAGCGTATCGATAACCTGCACGGCCAGCTCACGGGTGGGCGTCATTACCAGCGCCGAGCCGCGCGGACTGTTCAATAATCGGGCCACCAGCGGAATGCCGAAAGCGGCGGTTTTGCCGGTGCCGGTCTGTGCCGAGCCGAGAATATCCTTGCCTTCAAGAGCCGGTGGAATGGCCTGCGCCTGAATGGGCGTCGGCGTAGTAAATTTCATGCTCTCCAGTGAGCGCATGAGCGGCTGGGGCAATCCCAGCGCGTGAAAATCTTGCATAATAATCCTAAAAGAACAGGCATCGCCTTTGAAGGGCGATGCCTGCCCGGTAATGATAAAAGCTTACGCGGCGTTGGCGTCGAGCAGCTTCAGATTGGCGGCCGAGGTCTTGCCCTTGTTGGTGGCAAGCTCATAGGACACGCGCTGACCTTCATTGAGGTTGGCGATGCCGGCGCGTTCCAGTGCACTGATGTGCACGAACACGTCGCTGCCGCCCTGATCGGGCTGAATGAATCCATAACCTTTGGTCGGATTGAACCATTTAACGATACCGTTTGCCATTGTTGTCTCCTTACAGACTATAGCGTTGTCGGCAACCTCACCATGAGGCAGCCGTAAGAGTCTTCCCCCGGATGCCCATCACTGGCGCACCGGCCGACTCTTCAAACGCTGTCTGGATCAACTTTGGGAAGATCATTCAGTATCCATCGGATACCCCGCCACGAAGGCGGACGGCAAATGCAAAGAGTACTCAAGAAAACTCGGGGTTAGCATATAGATAACAACCACAATATACAAGCGATCTTTTGTTTACGATTAATTATTAATGTAATCATAGAGTTACGCTGACACGTCCGTTGCCGGTACGGCTCAACACATTGACCGCTACTTCTTCGCCGTGGCGCTGCAGCATGATATCCATGTGGGATTCTCCCGCTCTTATCTGCCGCAGAATAATACGATCGAGGAAAGACGGTAGACTGGGTCTACGGAAGCAGATCTCCTCCTGCATTGGATTACAATTGAGTCCGAGGCAGGCTTTAAGCAGGGAGAACGGCACAGCGCTCGCCCAAGCCTGCGGCATACAGGCCACGGGATACAGCGTCGGGTTTCTGCCGGGACGACGGCTGAATCCACAGAATAATTCCGGCAGACGGCGCAGCTCCATGGGAGTAGCGGCGTCGAATACGCCGGTGAATACGCGCTGGCAGCGGCGGATAAAGCCGTAATTCGCCATGCCGAGCGCAATCAGCGCGTTGTCATGCGGCCAGACGGAGCCGTTATGGTAGGACATGGGATTATAGCGCACCTCCGTGGCGGCAACGGTGCGGATACCCCAGCCGGTAAAAAATTCCTCCGACAGCAGCTGATTTGCCACCATCTCTGCATATTTATAGTCTATCATGCCGGTAAATAGCAGATGCCCGGCATTAGAGGTGCGCACGCGGCAAGGGTGCTTATCCCCGTCTAGCGCTAGGGCAAATGTACCGATATCCTCGCACCAGAAGCTCTCTACAAACCGCACCTTCAACGCTGCCGCTTGGTGTTCGAGCATGGCGGCCAGCGCTTTGAGGCCCAGCGCTTCCGCCATTTTTGCAGCGTGAAGCCTTGCCGCATAGGCATAGCCCTGTACCTCGCACAACGCAATCGGCCCGCGGGCCAGGGCGCCGTCGGCATGAAATACCGAATCATGCGAATCCTTCCATCCCTGATTGGTCAGCCCGCCGTTTTTCTTGCCCGGATATTCGATAAAGCCGTCACCGTCGAGGTCTCCATAGCGGTCCATCCAGCGCAGCGCCGCCTCGATATTAGGCCACAGCCGGGCAATGGCGGCAGTATCGCCAGTGCGTTCGTAATACATCCCCGCCAGCATGACAAACAGCGGCGTGCTATCCACCGAGCCGTAATAGCGACCGAACGGCACTTCTTTAAGGCGAGCCATTTCTCCGAAGCGCATTTCATGCACGATCTTGCCCGGTTCGGCATCGGCTTCGAGATCGGTCTCGCGCGCCTGCCAGTGGGCGAGACAATTGAGCACGCCTAGCGCCATCTGCGGGTCGGCCCAAAGCATCTGCATAGCGGTGATGATACCGTCACGGCCAAAAACCGTGCTGTACCAGGGAATGCCGGCATAGGGATAATCGCCCTGTGGCGTCGCCGTGGTCAGCATGGCCAGATCGCTGGCCGAACGCCGTACGATTTCATCGAAAATGGCATTCGATGTTTCTATCCCGGCCACACGACAGGTCAGGTCCTGCTGACAGCTGCGCGCTTCACGCAAGGCACGTGAGAAATGGTGACGCGGCGGAACCTGTGCTTTTTCCAGGCAGCGTATGCTGTAAAAAAGCGCCAGCCGCTTTCCCGGATCCATACTGAGCTGAAATGTGGCGGATTGTTTGTCCAATTTACCAGGCGCAGGATCGAATCGGATAACCGTCCGCCGTACCACCTTATCCAACCCGGTATAAATGCAGATTACACCGCTTTCTACCATCTCGATCTTGTATTCTCCTCGGTGTTCTCGCTTCTGGCCACGCACTTCGAATAGATCAGCGAAGTCGCAGCCGAAGCTGAGGGTAATGGTTATATCATGCGGATGGACATCATAATTATGAATCCCCAGTCGTTCATGGCAACCAGCATTCCATAGGAATTTGGAGCGAATAAGGTGTACCGTATCACGTGCCAGCGTAATCTGGTCTCCGTTAGCATAATCCGGATTGGTCAGATCAACGCCCAGCACCACGTTGTTATTCTGCACATTGGAACTAAGAAGCAGTGGTCGGCTACCATTGATTTTCAGCATCAACAATGAGAGGAAGCGCATATCCTCATGGTAAAGCCCTTCCGGCGCACCGCTGCGGCCGGTTATGTCACCGTAATGATCAAACATGGCAAAGGTATTGCCGTGCTTGAGAATACGCGGCCGACGCTCAAGAATAGAAGTAGAAGCGGGAATATAAAACGGCTCGACCGCTTCCGAATCCTGATGCGGCAGCTGTATGACATTCGCGACCATAGCGTTACTGCAATGCCGCTAGCGTTTTACCCATAGGCGCAGCCGCCCGCGACCGCAGCATGCGCCGATACAAGGCGAGATAATCGGCAGCCATGCGTGTGGCGCTGAAGCGATCCTCAAAGCGGCGTCGTATCTGCGTGCGTTCCAGGCTGGTTGCAAGATGCGCCGCCTTAGCCGCCTCGGCAATACTGCTGACGATGAATCCCGTGCGTCCATGCTCAAGCACTTCCGGCACCGACCCGCACGGCCATGCAATTACCGGTGTGCCACAGGCAAAGGCTTCGATCATTACCAGGCCGAACGGCTCCGGCCAATCGATAGGAAAAAGCAGCGCCCGCGCATTGCCGAGAAATTCGCCCTTGCGGCGGTCATCAATCTCACCGATATATTCCACCAGCGGATGCGTCAGCAATGGCTCTATCTCCCGCACAAAATATTCTCGGTCGGCGACATCCACCTTGGCCGCGATCCTGATTTTCATGCCAGCCTCACGCGCAATGGCGATGGCGCGATCAACACGTTTTTCCGGTGAAATTCTTCCCAGGAACGCCAGATAACCTCCCTGAGGCTTCAAAGTAAACGGCAGATGCGCCGCCGGCAATCCGTGATACACCGTTGCCGCCCAGCTCGCCTGCGGCAACGATCGCCGCTGATGATTGGAGATGGACACCACCGGCACGTCATTGAAAACATCGTAGAGCGGTTGCAAATCTGGGATATCGAGCCGCCCATGCAGCGTGGTCACTGCTGGCACGCCGAAACACGGCAGAAGTGGAAAATGCAGAAAATCGGTATGGAAGTGCAATATGTCGAAACGGTGCGCCATCCTGGCCACCTCCCTGAACATTATCATGTAGTAGGGAAGCGGATTGCTGATACTGGGAGTCAGGCGGATGGCCGTGGGCAAGCATATCTCCAGCTGCGCCAACGTCACCGAATCGCCGCTGGCGAACAGCGTCACCTCATGCCCCTGATGCACCAACTCTTCAGTGAGATAGGACACCATGCGTTCGGTGCCACCATACAGCCTGGGGGGAACGCTTTCGATCAAAGGGGCTATCTGCGCGATTCTCATAAGCGCCATTACATCTATGGCGACATAAAATATCGCTGAGGAAGCAGTGGCCACGGTTTCCTATCGCATTTTTATCCCGGCGGGCGTTTGTTGAAGAGATTAAGAGGAGGATGCTATGGCGATGACCGGCACATTCAATGATTTCCAATCCCGCATGGAGCGCGATGTACGAGATCACCGCACCAGCTACGCTTTACAGGGAATCCTCTTCATTGTGCTGGGAGGACTGGCGGCTATATTGCCAGGTGCCGTAGCGCTCGGAGTCGAGTTGCTGATCGGCGCCATATTGCTGGTTAGCGGCATTGTTCAGTTTGTATTATCGCTGCATGCGCGCATACATTGGTGGTCGCTGGCTTCGGCCATATTGTCGGTTGCCATCGGCTTATTCATGCTGTGGGAGCCTTTTGCCGGATTACTGGCATTGATTACCGTGATAGCGATTTTTCTAACCGCTGAAGGAATTTTCGAGTTGCTATTGGCCTTCCAGTTCCGTCCTGTACGCCGTTGGGGATGGATGCTGTTCGCAGGCATCGTGACACTGATACTGGCGGCGCTGCTGTGGGCCGGATGGCCCGGGCTTGGCGTATTCTATATCGGCTGGATCGTTGCCATCAACCTGATCCTTTATGGCGTTGCACTGATAATGCTGGCCGGCCATGCCACCACTCCCATGGCGAGGTAGGCACATGCCGGCGCTTGATCTCACCGATGCCCCGATTTCTCAGTTAATTTCGCTGAGAGGCCGCACTGCGGTCGTTACCGGCGGAGCACGCGGCATTGGGCTGGCTATCGCCCGACGATTGTCGGAGGCGGGCGCCAATCTGGTAATTGCCGATAAGGACGAAGCGGCATGGCGTGACGCACTCGAGCATCTGGCCACTCGGGAAAATGACATTATTGGCGTCACTTGCGACGCACGTGAGGAAGGCAGCATTGAGCGTGCTGCCGAGGAGGCTGACGGCCGATTCGGCCGGCTGGATATTTGGGTCAACGACGCCGGGATATATCCTTCGACACCCGTCATGGAAATAAGCAAGGATGAATGGGAGAATGTGATTCACACCAATGTTCGCGGCGTTTTCAACGGCGCCCGCGCCGCCATTCCGCGCATGACGAATAACGGCGGTGGCGTTATACTTAATTTAGCGTCGGTGACGGGGTTCCATGGCTCGCCGGGTTTTGCTCATTACAGCGCTTCCAAATTTGCCGTGCGAGGCCTTACTGCTACACTGGCCAAGGAGATGGCCAAGGATAATATCCGTGTACTTGCCCTTGCGCCGACTCTGATAAAAACGCCGGGCGTTGAAAAGAACAAGCCGGACATGGATAAGATGGCGCATGGCGACGTCATCAAACAACACGCCAAAGAAATACCTTTGGGGCGCGTCGGCGTACCCGACGACATTGCCCGCGTAGCCCTCTTCGCCGTAAGCGATCTCGCCGCCTTCATGACCGGTACGACAATCGTCATCGACGGTGGCGCACTGGCGATGGGATAGTCAGAATCGCCAGTTTCTCATGGGCTTTCCGCTCAGCTTGCGGTCCAGCGCCCAGGCGGCGGAGATCAATGCCAAGTGTGTGAATGCCTGCGGAAAATTCCCCAGATGCGAGCCGTCCATGCCCAATTCTTCAGCGTAAAGCCCGAGATGGTTGGCATAGCCCAGCATTTTTTCAAATAACAGCCGTGCGCGTTCGACCTGCCCGGCACGCGCCATGCACTCGATATACCAGAAGGAACACATGGTGAAACTGCCCTCCTGGCTTTTGTCAAGACCTTCAAAATCGATGTGACTGATTTCATAGCGCTGCACCAATGCATCGGTGACCAGCCGTTTTCCGATATAATCCAGAGTGGAGAGCCACTTGGGATCGGTGGGAGCGATAAAACGGCTAAGCGGCATCACCAACGCCGAGGCATCCACCGTTTTGGCACCTTTGTACTGCACGAAGCTCTGCAGCTCCTCATTCCAGAAATCCTCGTAAATGGAATAATAAAGGCGGCGGCGCACTTCATGCCAGTGGGTCTGCGGCGGAACCGATTCATGATCGGCCAGCCTCAGCGCGCGGTCGAGCGCAACCCAGCACATCAGCCGCGAGTGCAGGAAATGCTGCGGCGCGCCTCGGAATTCCCAGATGCCGTGATCGGGCTCCTTCCAGTGCCCGCAGACGTAATTGATGGTGTTACTGAGCGCAGCCCAGCCATCATACGAAATCCCCTCAACATACTGCGTCGCTAGGTACACTGAATCGATCAGTTCGCCATAAATATCGAGCTGCCGCTGCTGTGCAGCTTGGTTACCTATCCTGACCGGCTTGCTTCCCTTGTAGCCTTCCCAACCGGGAAGCGTTTTTTCCTCT
>JAGWLJ010000297.1 GCA_028873275.1 Pseudomonadota bacterium | reverse complement strand
GCCAGCGAGGCGTCGACGATCTTCACATGGTCGGCCAGCGAGAATTTGCGCTCGAAGCTGCGCGTGGCGATGCCGCGATGCAGATAGCTTTTTTCCTGCTTCTCCTCTTTCTCGGCAGTCGCTCCGGAGACGGTCAGCGTGTTCTGCTCGGCGGTGATCTTCAGCTCGTTCTGCTTAAATCCCGCTACAGCCATCACGATCTCATATTCGTCTTCCGACAGCTTGGCGATATTGTACGGCGGATAGCCGGCGGCCCTTTCGTCCATCTTGAAAGCGCTGTCGATCAATTGCGACAGGTGGTCGAAACCGACGGTGGAACGGAATAAGGGCGACAAATCATACGCATTCATAGTAAACCTCCATAAAATGCCAGGTTGTTGATTATCAGACCCGTTATGGCATCTGATAACTTAAATATGGGTTAGGTTTTTTGGGTTTCAAGATGCACTGGGCCGATACCGCTATTATCCTATCCGTCCGTAAATACGGGGAAAACAGCGCCATACTGCGGGTACTGACAAAGAGCCACGGCGTGTGGGGCGGCGTGGTGCGCGGCTCACATTCCAAAGCCACCCGCGGCGTCATCCAGCCCGGCAATATCATCAATGCCAGCTGGCAGGCGCGACTGCCGGAGCAGCTGGGCAGCTTCAAAGCCGAATTGCTGGAGGCGGGTGCGGCGCTGATCATGCAGGAAGCCGCCAGGCTGGCGGCACTGACCTCCGCCTGCGCCATCGTCGAGGCGGCCCTGCCGGAGCGGCATCCCTACGAAAAACTCTACACGCTGTTTCATGGCTTCCTCGATACGCTGAAAGGATCCGATGACTGGCCGGAAGAATATGTGCGGCTGGAGCTGGCGCTGCTGGCCGAATCCGGCTTCGGGCTGGATTTAAGCCGCTGCGCCGCCACCGGCGCCACCGAAGAACTGATCTATGTCTCGCCCAGATCAGGGCGCGCCGTGTCGCGCAAGGCCGGTGAGCCGTACAAGGAGAAGCTGCTGCGGCTGCCGGAATTCTTACTTCCCCCTCCCCCTGCAGGGGGGAGGGCCGGGGTGGGGGAATCGCGGTACCGCAAACCCGACCGCTACGGCAGCCATGCTCTCATCCCCCGCGCCCGCGAACTGCGTAAAGAAAGCAGCCCGGCTGAGCACCATCTATGGTATTATCTGCGCGGCCATCGCCTCGAGGGGTATAGTTTTCGCCGGCAGCATCCCCTGAGCTCGCATTATATCGCTGATTTCGTATGCCCGGATAAGAAGCTGGTCATCGAGCTGGATGGCGGCCAGCACGCTGAGCAAATGGAGTACGATGCAAGACGCACGGAATTTCTGGAACAGGAGGGTTATCAGGTGCTGCGATTCTGGAACAATGACGTGTTTGGGAATATCGGCGGCGTACTGGAAAAAATTGTAGAGGCGCTGCAATCCCCCTCCCCCTGCAGGGGGGAGGGCCGGGGTGGGGGTAACACGACAACTAGTTCCTCGCAAGCCTCCCCCTCCCTAACCCTCCCCCCTACAGGGAGAGGGAATGGCGCCGAGGAAATCCTTGCAGGACTGCGCCTTACCGGTTATTTTCTCGAGCACTGGCTGCTTGAACCGCATCGCCGGAAACTGCCGGCGGCACGGGCTCGATTGATAGAAACGGTAAAGACAAAGGAAACTGCACTATGAGAGCATTAGCGGAAATCGCAAAAGAGGTAACCATACTTGGAAAACCTCCAGCCACAGCATGGATGAAAAAACACTTACGTAAAGATGACCCGGAAAATTTTGACTCTGCCCACAAGCTACAAGAAGCCGAAAACCGCCTCATTGCCACTGCCTACTTACTCGCCACAGAACCATCCGATGTAAGCATCGCCGACCGCTTCCGCTATAAAGGTCTCAATCCTAATAGTGCGACTCCAAAATATACAAATCCCACATTAAACGAAGCCGCCGTTGATTTTAGTTTTCTATTCACTCCGCATGTTCATAATCCAGAT
>JAGWLJ010000035.1 GCA_028873275.1 Pseudomonadota bacterium | reverse complement strand
AAGTTATCCGCTATATGTTCCCAGTGCTCTTTCCCCCGGGGCGGCTGCTTGTTTTCTCTGGGATCGACACGGAAACGTTCGGCATCAAGGGCGACAAGCTGTTCTACGATGTCCATGGGGATTAAAAATTCTCCCTGAACCAGCTCACCACTTTCTCAAACCCGGCGGTGAGCCCCCCGCGGCGGCGGTAGGTGTCGAACATCTGGTCTTCCATCGGCTTTTTGGTGATGTATTCGATCATGCCGAGGCCTGTGGCGAAAGCCGGACCGCTGACCGCTTCGGCCAGTCCCGGCATGGGGCGCGGGCGGGCGAGGCGCACCTGCTTGCCGAGGATCGCCGCCGCCATTTCACGGGTACCGAGCAGCTGGCTGGCCCCTCCCGTCAGCACTACGCGCTTGCCGGCGGCGGTGGCAGCCCCGCTCATCTCGATCTTGCTGCGGATCATCTCGAAGATTTCCTCGATGCGCGGGCGGATAACGCCGACGAGCATCGAACGCGGCAGGGTGTTGACCTCGTCGGACTCCTCTTCACCCAGCGGCGGCACGTCGACCATCACCTGATCGTCGCTGCCGCTGGCGACGGCGCTGCCGTGCAGCGTTTTCAACCGCTCGGCATGGGCGAGGCTGGTCGATAAACCCTTGGCGATGTCGCTTGTTACATGGCTGCCGCCGATGGCCACGGCGTCGGTGTAGACGTTGCGGCCGCCGGAGAATACCGCGAAGCTCGTCACTCCGCCGCCCATGTCGATCAGCGTTACCCCCAAATGCTTCTCGTCTTCCTCCAGCACCGAAAGGGCCGAGGCGTAGGGCGCGGCGAAATATTCCTCGACGTTCAAGTGGCAGCGCGCCACGCAATGCGCCAGGTTGCGCGTGACGCTGGGCAGGCCGGTGATGATGTGCAGATCGGCGCCCAGCTTTTTGCCGAACATCTTGCGCGGGTCGACGATGCCGCGCGCGCCGTCGAGGTAATACGACACCGGTATGCAGTGGATGATATCCGATTCGTTATGCGCGATGGAGGCGCGGCCCTGCTCGATGATATCCATGATGTCGCGGTCACTGACTTCCTCGCCCAGCATGGTCATTTCGACGGTGACGTTACGCGAGGTCAGGTTGCCGCCGGAGAGGCTGACCATGACGTTCTCCACCGTCTCTCCCGCCATCTGCTCCGCCGCATGCACCGCCGCCACGATGGAGGCTTCCGCCTCGGCGAAATCGGTGATGATGCCGCAGCGTATGCCTTTGGACAGCTGATGGCCGATGCCGGTGATCCTGACCGCCCCCGCCGCGTCCACCTGCGCGATGAAGCAGGCGATCTTGCTGGTGCCGACGTCAAGAACGGCAATGCTGCCGGTGGGTTTGTGGGGGGAGGGAGACTTCATAAGATAATTGGTAATTGGAACTTTGGTAATTGGAAAGAAAAAAGCAATTCCAATCACCAATTACCGAGATTCCAATTGCCTGCTTTATGTTTCCTTCGCATTCGCATGCTTGTGCGGAATCTCCTCGGGGGCCAGCCGGATAAACATCCGGCCTTCCAGCCGCAGGTCAATCATCTTGATGTCGCGGTCAAGCACATGCTGATGCGCCTGCAGCTCGGCCAGTTTTTTCCAGGCGTCGCCGGCATGGCTTTCCGGCAGCTTGACCTCAATTTCGCCGCCCGTGGCGGTCAGGCGGATATTCCAGCGTCGCTCGCCGACATGGATGGCGGCGGCGAAGCGTTTGGCCAGGTCCGGCTCGGCGGCGAGCATGGAGAGCAGTTCGCTGACATGCGCCGGCGCGTCGTCGCCGATGATCAGCGGCAGGTGCTTGTAAGGAGCGATGTCGAGGTCATGCATGGCCACGCCCTGGTCATCGACCGGGGTGATGCTGCCCTGGCATTGCCATAACGCCACCGGCTCGCGCTCGACGATGCGCACATACAGCGTCCCCGGCAGCGCCCGCTCGACGGCGGCGAGTTTAACGCTTTCGATTTTCTCGAGCCGCTCGCGCGCTTCGGAAAGCGACAGCCGCAGGATGGGATCGCCTTTTTTTATGCCGAGCGCCTGCTCGATATCGGCCATCGGCGTGCGGTTGCGGCCTTCGAGATACAGCGCCTGCACGGTGAACCCGGCGCGTCCGGTCAGCTCATAGCCCTTGTCGATGACTGCCTGTGCCGCCCGGGCGGCGGCGCCCGATTTCCACGCCCAGATGCCGCCGCCCAGCAGGGCGAGGCTGAGCGCGCTGCCGCCGATGATCGCCGCCTTGGCCAGCAGCGCCTGGCGCTTCTTGCGCGCCGCCTTCTCGCGCATGATCTGCTGCGATTGGCGTTGCCGGGTCGATTGCCATTCTTTTTTACGCGCCATACATCCTGCGCTCCCTTCTACGGCGATCCACAGCAGGCATTTTCCACCAGCGATTCTACCAGTGTATGGAAAGATATGCCAGCATGCGCCGCCTGTTCCGGCGACAGCGACAGCGGCGTCATGCCGGGCTGGGTATTGACCTCGAGGAGATAGAGACCGTTTTTGCCATTGGTGTCGTCGTAGCGAAAATCGGAACGCGAAAGCCCCCGGCAGCCCAGCGCCCGGTGCGCGGCGAGCGCCATCTGCATGACGGAATCAAAAATATCGTCAGGCAGCGGCGCGGGGCAGAGATGCTCGCTGCATCCCTCGGTGTATTTATTGGTGTAGTCGTAAAACCCGACTTTCGGACGAATTTCGGTGACGCCCAGCGGCTGATCATTTAATACGGCGACCGTCAGCTCGCGGCCGGGGATGAATTCCTCCACCAGCACCTCTTCGCCATATTCCCAGTTTTCAGCGGTGAAGGTGAAATTGGTATTTTCCTGCATCAGGTGCACGCCGACGCTCGAGCCCTCGTTGGTCGGCTTCACCACATACGGGCGTTTCATCGGTTCGCTTTTCAGCATCTCCGCCTTGCTCGCGGTCCTGCCTTTGGGGCAGCGCAGCCCGGCGGCCTCGAAGACTTTCTTGGCCATCGGCTTGTCCATGGCCAGCGCCGAGGCCAGTACGCCGGAATGGGTGTAGGGAATTTTCATCAGCTCCAGCAATCCCTGCACGCAGCCGTCCTCGCCCCACCGCCCGTGCAGCGCATTGAAAACGATGTCCGGCCTGGTGCGCGCCAGCACCTCGGCGATATCGGGCTGCACGTCGATCTCGGTGACCTGGTAGCCCAGTTCGCGCAACGCTTTGGCGCAGGCTGCGCCCGACACGAGCGACACCTCTCGCTCTGCCGACCACCCGCCTTTAAGGACTGCGATGTGTTTGGTCATGGAGTGGCTCCCGGCGTCAATGACTTACCCATGGTCAGGGTGTGTTCATCGGCAAAAACATTGTCAATGGCGGTATATCCCAGTTTAGCGTAAAATCCATATGCCGTTTTACGCGCTCGCGTTTCTATGCGTGTAAAACCCTTTTGAGAAGCGAGGGTTTCAGCGTGAGCAACTAGTTTTGCTCCAATACCTTTACCTTGATAGCTATCCAGTACCGCCATTTGTCTTAGAAGGACCACGTGATCATTCAGTGGCCGGAGCAATACACAGCCAATGGCTTGGCGGTTGCTATCAAAGATGCCAACATGATGTTCTGTGTAGTCAAGCGCGGTATCTTTCTCCCTCAACTCCATGCCGATAGGTTTGCGTAAGACTTCATAGCGGAGATTGAGAAGCGCCTTATAGGGCGGCGTACCATACTTTACTTCTTCGGGAGCCATTTTCATTCGCTCTTTCCTATCCTCTCAATCTCCCATTCCAGCCGGATGCCGGTTTTTTCAAGCACGCGCCGCCGCACTTCCTCGCCCAGATTCTCTAAATCCGCCGCCGAGGCATTCCCCGTATTGATCAGAAAATTGCAATGCTTCTCGGATACCTGCGCGCCGCCGATGATAAGCCCGCGGCAACCGGCGCGGTCGAGCAGCTCCCATGCCTTCTCTCCCGGCGGATTCCTGAACGTGCTGCCGCCGGTGCGGGCGCGGATCGGCTGCGTTTCCTCGCGGCTTTTTTGAATTTCTGCCATTCCGGCGGCGATGGCTTGCTTATCGCCGGGCTGCACTTTGAACGTGGCGCGGGTGACGATGGCCCCTTTGGGCAGTGCGCTGTGGCGATAGGAAAATCCCAGCTCGGCATGGCTGAGCGTGCGAAATTTTCCGTTGCGCTCGACGATTTCCGCCTCGACCAGCACCTGCGACGTATCGCTGCCATAGGCGCCGGCGTTCATGCGCACGGCGCCGCCGATGGTCCCCGGAATGCCGCTGAGGAATTCGAGCCCCGAGAGCCCCAGCTCGCAGGCGAACTGGGCGACGTGGATATCCAGTGTTGCCGCCCCTGCGGACAACTGGCCGCTGGCCACTGACAATTGGGCAAATCCTCGCCCCAGCTTGATCACCACGCCATCGATGCCGCCATCACGGATAATGACATTGGAGCCGACGCCCAAGACGGTGACCGGAATCTCCGCCGGCAGCAGCGATAGAAATGCCGATAGATCTTTCGCATCCTCAGGCCTGAACAGCCACTCCGCCCTGCCGCCGACGCGAAACCAGTTGGTTTTGGAAAGATCGGCGTTTTGGCGCAGGCGGCTGAGCAAGGCATTGGGGATTAGGCATTGGGCATTAGGGGGAGGAGAAAGCGCCATGCTAGCCTGCATTTTTCTTCCCTAATGCCTTTTGCCTGTTGCCTAATGCCTCCAATTCCTTTGGCAGCGCATAGGCCCACTTGCTGATCGATCCGGCGCCCAGGCACACCGCCATATCCCCCACGCTTCCTGCCGAGGCCACGGTTTCTGCCAACCGCTCCGGCGATTCGAGCTTCAGCACGTGGCGGTGGCCGGCGGCGCGCAGACCCTCCGCCAGCCGCTCGGCGCTGATGCCCGCGATCGGCTCCTCGCCGGCGCTGTAGATGTCGGCGACGATCACGCTATCGGCGTCGTTGAAGCAGGTGCAGAATTCGCTGAATAAATCACGCACGCGGGTGTAGCGGTGCGGTTGCACAATGGCGATGACTTTGCCCCTGTCTCCCTGCGCGCCGCGCGCCGCCTTGAGCGTAGCGGCGATTTCGACCGGGTGGTGGCCGTAATCGTCGATGACGGTGATGCCCAGCCCTGCGCCGGTTTTGGTGAAGCGTCGTTTGACTCCGCTGAATCCGGCCAGCGCCTGCGCGATGACGTCGTCCTCTATGCCCAGCTCCTGCGCAATGGCGATGACCGCCGAGGCGTTGCGCACATTATGATGGCCGTGCATCGGCAACAGGATGTCCTTTAGGGTGCGGCTTTCGTCGCGGTCTTTGATCTCGACGTCGAAACGCTCACCCTCGGCGGAGGAGCGAATATTGAGGATGCGGATATCGGCCTGCGGGTTGGTGCCGTAGGTGATGATGCGACGGTCATGGATGCGGCTGGCCAGCGCCTGCACTTCCGGGTGGTCGGTGCACAGCACGGCAAAACCGTAGAAGGGCAGGTTGGTGAGGAAGGTCTGGAAGGCCGCTTTCACCTGTTCGAAACTGCCGTAATGATCGAGATGCTCCGGGTCGATATTGGTGACGATGGCGATGGTGGCGGGCAGGCGCAGGAAACTGCCGTCCGATTCGTCGGCCTCGACCACCATCCACTCGCCTTCGCCCAAATAGGCGTTGGTGCCGCGATTGTTGATGATGCCGCCGTTGATGACGGTGGGCTGGAGATGGGCCGCTTCCAGCATGGCGGCGGTGAGCGCCGTTGTCGTTGTCTTTCCGTGTGTGCCGGCGACGGCGATAGCGGTCTTGAAGCGCATCAGCTCGGCCAGCATTTCGGCGCGGCGCACCACCGGCAGGCGAGCGGCGCGAGCGGCCAGCAATTCAGGGTTATCCGGCCGGATGGCCGAAGACACCACCACCACCGAGGCATTCCCGACATGCCTCGCCTCATGGCCGATGAACACCGGAATGCCCAGCTCGCGCAGCCGCACGGTGTTGTAGCTGTCGGAGGCATCCGAGCCCTGCACCTTGTAGCCGAGGTTATGCAGCACCTCGGCGATGCCGCTCATGCCGATGCCGCCGATGCCGATGAAATGCAGCGTGCCGACATCGAGCGACAATTTATGGGGTTTGCGGTTCATGCGGCCATGGCTTTCGCTGAACGTGATAAGTGATGCGAGGAAGCGCGATTCTGCGCCGCGCCCAGCACCAGCTCCGCCAGCTTTTCCGCCGCATCGGGCGCGCCGAGCTTTCTGGCATTTGCGGCCGCCCGCGTCAGCGTTTCGGGAGCGGTGAGAAAGGCTTCCAGCCGCGCCGACAGCGAGGCGGCGGTGAAGCCCTCCTGCGTCATCACCCAGCCGCCGCCGGCTTCCTCGAAGACGTTGGCGTTGAAGTATTGATGATTGTCCATCGAGGACGGCAGCGGTACCAGCACGGCCGGGCGGCCGGCCGCGGCCAGCTCGGCGATGGTGGAGGCGCCGGAACGGGCGATGACCAGGTGGCTGCCGGCCAGCCGCGCCGGGATATCGGTGAAGAAGGTGGCCAGGTCGGCGCTGACGCCGAGTTGCTGATAGGCGGCCCGCGTCGCCTCCAGGTCGGCTTCGCGGCATTGCTGGTCGATGCGCACGCGGGCGCGCAGCGCGGCGGGCAGGGCGGCGATGGCGGCCGGCACAACGTCGCTGAACACGGAAGCGCCCTGGCTGCCGCCGGTGACGAGGATATGCATCTGGCCGTCCGGCTGCAGCGACGGGTAGGGGATATGCGCCAGCGCTCGCACGCTGGTGCGCACCGGGTTGCCGGTCAGCCGCGCCTTAGGCCGGTCGGCTTCCGCCAGCATCAGCGTCGAAGCAAACGACGTGGCGATGGTGTTGACGCGCGGGGCGAGCAGCCGGTTGGCGCGGCCGAGCACGGAATTCTGCTCATGGATGACGGTGGGGATGCCAAGCCCGGAAGCGGCGAATACGGTGGGAAAGGAGGGATAGCCGCCGAAGCCGGCCACCGCCTTGGGCCTGAGCTGCTTCAGCAGGCTTCTGGCCTGGAAAATGCCCAGCACCAGGCTGGCCATGCCGAGAATCTTCTTATGCAGCCCGCCGGCGACGGTGCCGGCCCGAATGGTGCGTATCTCGACTTTTGACAAGGCGCCGCTCTGGATGCGGCTGAAGCGGTTGTCGGTCACCAGGATCACGCGCTCGCCCGCGGCCAGCAACGCCTCCGCCAGCGCCTCGGCCGGAAAGATATGTCCGCCCGTGCCGCCTGCTGCAAGTATTACCGGTTGGGTCTTTTCCATCGGGGCATGAGAATATGGATGCAAATCCCGTATATACTAATCATTGCCCATATTGCTTCAAGCAGAAACGCTGGGAAATTCCAGTGTACGAGCAGGGAAAGCATGACCAGCAGCGCCCCTGTCAGGTTTAGCCCCAGATAGGGCATGCCGGTAGGCGATATTCTGCCTTTCTGGAGCAGGAAGTAGGCGGCAAGAAAGGCGAGGACCCCGATATGGCCTGCCACATCAGCGGGAAGATCCATAGCGCCTCCGTGTCAGCGCCAGCATCATGCCCATGCCCAGCGCCATGGCGATGACCGACGAGCCGCCATAGCTCAGGAAGGGGAGCGTCATCCCTTTGGCCGGAAACAGGTCGACGGCCACGCCCATGTTGATCACCGACTGGATGCCGAATTCCGCCAGCACGCCCGCCACCGCCAGCACGGCGAACAGGTCGTTTTCCTTATAGACCCGCGACAGCCCGCGCATGACGATGAAGGCGAACAGCCCCACGATCAGCAGGCAGACCAGCACGCCGAATTCCTCTCCCGCCACGGCGAAAATGAAATCGGTATGCGAATCGGGAATGAACTGCTTGACCTCGCCCTCGCCGGGGCCGCGCCCCAGCCAGCCGCCGCTTTTGAAGGCTTCAAGCGAGCGGGCGATCTGGTAATTGTCGCCGGCGGCGGGATCGAGGAAATTATTGATGCGCTTGGCCACATGCGGGAAAATATGGTAGGCGCCGAACACGCCGGCGCCGGTCAGCCCGATCATGATGAACACCCACACGAAGGGCAGCCCGGCCAGGAACAGCTGGATCGCCCACATGGCGGTCACCGTCAGCGTCATGCCGATATCCGGCTGGATCACCAGCAGCGCCACCGCGAGCAGGTAGAGGCCGACGGCCAGTCGGTAGCCGGGAAAATCGATGCGCCGCTGGTTCTCGGCGCACACCCACGCCATGACGACGGCGAAGCACGGCTTCATGAATTCCGAGGGTTGGATGGAAATGCCCAGCAGGTCGATCCAGCGGTGCGCGCCTTTCGTTTGCACGCCTATAAACGGCACCAGCGCCATCAATGCAATGCTGGCAGAGAAGCCGATCACCGACAGCCGGCGTATCGCCACCGGCGGCAGCAGCGACACCGCCAGCATGACAACCAGCCCGATGGCCAGGAACGCCTCGTGCCGGTGCACGAAATAAAAGGCGGGAAGGTCGAGCCGCTTGGCCACCGGCGGGCTTCCCGCCGCCACCAGGATCGACCCTAGCGCGATCAGCAGCAGCAGCGCGAAAAGATTGAGCCGGTCGACCGTCCACCACCAGCGGCCGAAAAAAGAGGTGTCGGTGCGGTCAAGGCGCATGGCTGCTCCCAATGCCGGCGACCAATGCACAAAACACATCGCCGCGGTGTTCAAAACTTTTAAACTGATCGAAAGACGCGCAGGCGGGAGAGAGCAGAACGACCGCATCTTTCCTTTTAGCCCTGAATGCCATTTCCGCCGAATTTTTTACCGCCACATCCAGCGTGCCGCAGCGCGTATAAGGCACTTTGCCTTCCAGCGTCTTTGCGAATTCCTCCGTGGCTTCGCCAATCAGGAAAGCATGCGCGATTCTGGGGAAAAAAATCTCCAGCGTCGCGATACCGCCCGCCTTCGGCTTGCCGCCTAGAATCCAGTAAATATTCTCATAAGGAGCGAGCGCATTGGAGGTGGCGTCGGCATTGGTGGCCTTGCTGTCGTTGATGAAGCGCGCGCCGTTGATCGTATCCACCAGCTGCAGCCGGTGCCGCAGGCCGGGGAAGGTCTGCATAGCCTGATAGATGCGATCGGGTGCTATGCCGACCTCTTTGGCAGCGGCATAAGCTAAAGCAGCGTTTTGCCAGTTATGGCGGCCGGGGAGGGTGGAGATGGTGCGCAGATCGAAGGTCTGATTATAATGTAATTCACTATCATACAATATGCCATTGATGACCGATATTCCGTGCTCCGCCTTTGTGGCGGCAGAGGTTTTCCAAACCCGTCTTTTGTCATCCTTAGCTTTGAGCTTCTCAGCGATATCACGTGTATACTCATCATCTGCAGCAATGATAGCAACATCCTCGTGGGATTGCCGCTCGAAGATATGCATTTTGGCGGCGATATAGCCCTGCATGTCGCCATGGCGATCCAAATGATCGGGCGTGACATTGAGCAACACGGCGACGTTGAAGCGCGTGGTTTTCACCAGGTCGAGCTGATAGGAGGAAAGCTCCAGCACATAGATACCGTTCTTATCCAGCGGTGCCAGCGACAGGGCAGGGGTGCCGAGATTGCCGCCCACTTCCACCTTGAGCCCGGCGCTTTTCAGGATATGGCCGATCAGCGTCGTCGTCGTCGATTTGCCATTGGTGCCGGTGATGGCGACGAGCGGCGCCGAGGGCGCGTGGGCGGCGCGT
>JAGWLJ010000296.1 GCA_028873275.1 Pseudomonadota bacterium | reverse complement strand
GGTTGCGCTATATTCCTTCGCTGTTTTTTCTCTCCGTCGCCATCGCCATTGCCGCCTCCGGCGCGGCGTTATGGATATTCTTCCATGTAGGCCGGTGGACGTCCTGCCGGCAGATGGCATGCAGGGTCGCCGCCGCGCTGGTAATGGGGCTGGCTGTCTGCGGCATGCATTACACAGGAATGGCGGCGGCGGTCATTATGCCGTTTGCCGATTGCCGTTTTGGCGTTGATCAGAATTTCTCCCTGCTCGAAGTCAGTGTTATTGGCGCGACCGGCCTGATATGCATCATCAGCCTGATGCTGGGCGTAGCCAATCGCCTGCTTGCCCTGGCAGCCAGTGGCGTCGTATTTTCGCTGCCGCTTGGCATCATTATTTACCAGGAGATTATTAACTGGGATTCCCATAGCAACTTGACATTGTTCTCCAGCTTTGTGGAGTTCTTCGGTTTTATCGCGATGCTGATCTTTCTTTTCCACAACCTGACCAAGACCGAACACGCCGAGCGCGATGCGCGGCACGCCAGAAAAACGGCGGAACAGGCCGCCGCCGCCAAGAGCGATTTTCTTGCCAATATGAGTCATGAGCTGAGAACGCCGATGAACGGTGTGCTGGGCATGGCCAGCCTGCTGGCCGATACGGAATTGACGGAGGAGCAGCGGCAATACGTCTCCACCATCACCGGCTCGGGCGAGAACCTGCTGATGCTGCTCAACGATATTCTGGATTTCTCAAAAATCGAGGCCGGGGTGCTGACCTTGGAGCGCATCGCTTATGACGTGAAGGAAGCGATCGCCATGGCTACCAGCCTGCTGAAGCCGCAGGCGGATAAAAAAGGCATCGACCTGCGGGTGGAATGCGAGCCGGACGTGCCTCAGTATATCTGGGGCGATCCAGGGCGCGTGCGGCAGATTATCATTAATCTGGCCGGCAATGCGATCAAGTTTACGGAAAAAGGCCATGTACGCCTGGTCGCCCGGATGCAGGAGCAGGATGACGGCAGCCGCCTGCATATCAGCGTGGAGGATACCGGCATCGGTATCCCCGCCGACAAGCTGGATAAGATTTTTGACAAGTTCACCCAGGCTGATGCCTCGGTCACGCGCAAATTCGGTGGCACCGGCCTTGGGCTTGCCATCAGCAAACAACTGATTAAGCTCATGGGAGGGCAGATGGGAGTGGAGAGCGCCCCGGGCAAAGGCTCGACGTTCTGGTTTGTAATTCCCATTGCCCGCGCTTCCAGGGAAGATACCGAAACGACGGGCGACCATATGGCGGAGCGCGTGGTTCGCGACAACCTTCCGCCCATCGCCGCCGCCAGGATACTGCTGGTGGAGGATTACCCGGTCAATCAGGTATTCGCTTTGAAGCTGCTGAAGAAATTCGGTGTGCGCCATATCGATGTGGCGGAGAACGGCGCCCAGTCCATCGAGAAATACCGCGGCGGAACCTATGATATGATATTCATGGATTGCCAGATGCCGGAGATGGACGGCTACCAGGCGACAGGAAAAATCCGCATGCTGGAAGACGGCACCAGGCTGCATACGCCGATCATCGCCATGACCGCCAACGCTATGATGGGCGACCGGGAAAAATGCCTCAAAGCCGGGATGGACGATTACCTGAGCAAGCCGCTGCGCATCGGGCATTTGAAGAAGATACTCGAAGCGTGGTTCGCGCTGGAAGCCCGGCACGACATACCGGAAACGGCCGCTAAAACCGTCAGCGCCGATATGTTGCAGGATGCGCCGGTGGACATGGAGCAGCTGCACGCTTTCACTGACGGCGATCCGCAGGAGGAGAAGGAGCTATCGGCCTTATTCCTCGATCAGGCGCAGGCAATGATCGCTATTCTTAAGGCCAGCACGAGCGGAAACGATTTCGATGCCTGGAAATCGGCAGCGCACCGCTTTAAGGGAGCATCGGGCAATCTCGGGGCGATGAAGCTGCACCATCTTTGCAAGCGCGCAGAGATGCATTTCGAGGACGAAGAGGCT
>JAGWLJ010000034.1 GCA_028873275.1 Pseudomonadota bacterium | reverse complement strand
CGCTGCTGCGACCAGGCCCATGACTCAGCTTCCTCCGGTTTCCACCGAGGCTGGCCAGACTCGCACGATCATAGCATAAATCTTCCATTAGCAGTCGGTTATAAATCGTTTCCCAGGTTGGCATGGGGTTTGCATTCCCATCTTTAGAACCTACAGGGAATGTTATGCTGACCTTACCTATAATAACGCCCGCACTGTCCGATACGATAGGCGTCACCCCGTCGCAGCCGATCGGCAACGATGGCTTTTTGTCGTTGCTGTCCATTGTCAACGATGCGCCGTCTCCGGACAACAGCCAGCCCGCGCCTCAGGCATCGCAAAATAATTCCCAGAATTCCTCGCAACAGCAACCGCAACAGCAGGATTCCGCTCCCTTTGCTTCGGGGGCTGCTGATAATCCTGCGCCGCCGCCAGCGCCGCAGACGGCAAACGCGCCGGCCGACAGCGGCAATGCGCAGAATGCGCCACCGGCAAAAAATGCCCAGGATGCTTCTTCTTCGCCTGCGGCCAATAATCCACAGTCGCAACCGCAGCCGCAGCCAGCTTTGCCAGTCCCGCCGGTGCAGCAGAATACGGCTGCAACCAATACTTCCGCTCCTGTGTCTGCCACGCAATCCGCAGGCACGATCACCACTGGTCAGGCCGATCCCGCATCGCTGGCGGCCATGGAGCAGGCGGCTAAAAAACTGCTCGACGGATCGCAGGACCCGCTGGCCGCCATCGGCCAGATATTGACGCTGATGATACAGGCCCTTCAGACTGGCGGGCCGGTGGCGAACGCATTACCTGACGCCTCTGCACAGGCTACATCGACAACGGCTGGGGCCGATCCTCTCTCCGGTCAGGAAATGGCCCTGCTGAAAGATATGCAGTCGCTTCTGCAGCAGATACAGCAGACCCTGAGCGGAAACCCGGATGCTGCCCAAGGTACAGGACAGAATACTCCGGACTCTCAGAATGTGGGCAATCCACTTTCGGCGCTGATGGATGCGTTCCATGCCGATGCCATGCAGCTGGCGCAATTATGGAATCAATCTTCCAGCGACAGCGGCTTTGCGGCGCAGCCTGGCCTTCCCGATCTCACCACTCAGCTCAAGGGCGATATAGCGCAGATCAGGACGCAGCTGGACGCGTTGAAGAGCGCCGTTCTGGCAGCGGCTCCTGCAGCGTCTTCCAATAATAACCAGCCGGTTGTTGCGGCAAATAATAATCCCGTGTCAGCATTGGTAACAACCTCAGACAATCAGGCTCCACTCGATACGACCGTAATCAAACCCGCCATTACCAGGGATGTAATCGCAGATAGCGCGACAGGCGTGTCTTCATCATCAGCGACTTCCGTTGCACCAGACACCTCTGCCCAGCAACCTTTGCCTGCGGGAACTCCAACCCTGTCCACGCCGGTAGCGGCGGTCGCCGTGCAGGCGACGCTGAGCGGCGGCGCTTCCGGGGATAGCGGACAGGGCCAGGGACAAAGCCAGGGGCAGGGCATTCCCATGCCGGTGGCCGCCGCCGGGGTTTCCACCGCTTCTGATAGCGGCGCGGCCACTACCGTCTCTTTTTCCCGTGTGCTGACGCAGGCGTCGCCGTCGCCGCTGCTCGACCAGATCACCATGCAGGTCAAGACCGCCCTCGTCGACGGCAGCAGCCGGATTCACATCCAGCTCGATCCGGCCGATCTCGGCAAGCTCGATATCCGGCTCGATGTCAGCGCCGATGGCAAAACCGGCATCACCATTACCGCCGACAATAAAAATACTCTTGCGCTGCTGCAGAACGATACGCAGGGCCTGACCAAGGCGCTGAACGACGCCGGCCTGCAGGCCGACAGCAGCAGCCTCAGCTTCAATCTGCGCGGAGGCCAGCAGGATGCGCAGGGGCAGGGCAGGGGCAACGCCCAGGCGGCGTTCACATACCAGCAGGCGCAGCCGGAGGAAGACGATCCGGTGATTCCGGCCATCACGCGCAGTTACAGCATTACGCTGAGCGACGGCCTGGATATTACGATTTAAAGGAGGAGCCTATGAGCACCACGGTCAACACCATAGCCAGCGCTGCCAGCGCGGCGGCAAGCAGCGTATCGGGCAGCAATGCCGTTTCGCAGGCCGCCGCTGCCACCACCAATGCCGGAGCCATGCAGACGGAGTTCCTCAAGCTGCTGACGACGCAGCTGCAGAACCAGGATCCCACGGCGCCGGCCGATACCAACCAGATCACGCAGGAAATGGCGCAGCTCGGCATGGTCGAGCAGCAGACCAACACTAACACGCTGCTGCAGCAGCTGATCAACCTGCTTAACAGCAACCAGACCAGCAACGCCGTGTCGTATATCGGAAAGAATGTCGACTCTACCGGTAACCAGCTTCAGCTTACCGGCGGTCAGGCGACGTTTGCGTATAGCCTGCCCGCCGGGGCTTCCAGCGCGCTGGTCACCGTCACCACGCCGGCCGGGCAGACGGTGTTTTCCGGTTCTGGCACGACCATTGCTGGACGTAACCAAGTGATATGGGACGGAACCAACAGCACCACGGGACAGACTATGCCGGACGGAACCTATAACTTCACCGTAACCGCCAAGGACGCTAACGGCAATGCGCTGACGCCCACAACGTTCACCAGCGGCACGGTAACGGCGGTCGACAATTCGCAGAGCGGTACGACGCTTTCCATCGGCACTATGTCGGTGCCGCTGTCCGGCGTACATGCAGTGTATAACCCCGGCACTAACCCGGGATGATGAGTAACAGGAGGATACCATGAGTATTTACGGAGCATTATTCGCAGGCGTGTCGGGCATCGATGCCCAGAGCAACAGCCTCGGCATTATTTCTAACAACATCTCCAACGCCAACACGATCGGCTACAAGCAGGCGGAGAGCGAATTCCAGACGCTCGTCACTGGCGTGTCCAGCAGCAGCTCATCCTTCGCCCCCGGCGGCGTGCTGGCCGGCAACCGCCAGCTGATCGATCAGCAGGGCCTGCTGCAATCCACCAACTCGCCGACCGACGTCGCCATCCAGGGCAGCGGCATGTTCGTGGTCAACCAGACATCCAACGGCTCCGGCCAGGTGCTTTATTCGCGCGCCGGCTCATTCACACAGGATGCTAACGGCAACTTCGTCAACAGCGCCGGATACTTCCTGCAGGCCTGGCCGCTGGACAGCAACGGCGA
Source organism: Pseudomonadota bacterium (assembly GCA_028873275.1). Taxonomy (GTDB): domain Bacteria; phylum Pseudomonadota; class Alphaproteobacteria; order Rickettsiales; family SXRF01; genus JABDCD01. The sequence continues at coordinate 6,671 of JAGWLJ010000034.1, read as the reverse complement.
TCTGCCGGGCGCACCGGGCAACACCACCAACACCACATCGAGCGCTAACTTAAGCAGCTTGCAGACGGTCAACGTGCAGAACGTCACCGGCACGGCCACTCCCACTTCCAGCGTCTCGCTCAGCGCCAACCTCAACGCCGGCCAGACGGCGTCGCTCGGCGCTGGCGCCACGGCCAGCATGGACCTGAACGACACGGCCAATTTCGGCATCACCGCCAACACGCTGATCGTGCCGACGGCGGTCGACCACCTGACGCGCGGCGATAAATTCTCGATAGCCACCGACCTCACCGGTGTCAATGCCAGTTTCACCTATGGCGGTTTCACCGTGGGCCGCGATATTACCACCGGCGCCAGTGGTGATGCCGGCACGACGCTGGCCAGCGGTCCCGCTACGCTGAATAATACTCCCATTGTGCCCACAGCAATCACCACTAATGCCGCCAGCAGCGCGCGTATCGACGTAACGGTTGCTTCGACGGCCAACCTTCGCACCGGCGATTATGTCACTCTTGCCGGCATTGCCGCTTTCGATAATTTTACCGCTCCCGATCTGAATGAAACGGCTCAGATCGTTGTCGATGACGCTACGCATTTCCATTATACCGCGGCCATTACCTCGGGCTCTGGCAATACCGCCAGCGCCGGCGGCGTCAGCGACGGCGGCGCGCTGGGCACGGCCACGCCCGATCCCTTCGCCACCACCAACACCAGCCATACCGTAACAGTGACGCAGATCGGCCACGGGCTGGTGGCCGGTGACGTGGTGACATTTTCCGGCATCACCGCGGCGGTGGACGGCATACCGGCCTCCGAGCTCAACAGCAGCTTCGTGGTTCAGAGCATAGTCGACGCCGATCATTACACCATCAGCACGCCAACCACGGCCGCCACTTCCACCGGCGGCGGCGGTTCCGGCACCATCCTGGCGACGACGCGCCCATTTGCCGGCAATATTCTCGACGCCAGCACCGATACCCAGACCTTCCTCGGTATTACCGGTACCTCCGGCTTCCTAAACTCGGCGCTGAGCTTCACCATTAATACTGCCGCCAGCGGCACGGTGACCTTTACCTATACGCCCTCGGCGCCCAACCCCCTGTTGGGCCAGTTCAACAGTCTTACCAACCTGGTGAGCGCCATTAATGACGTGTCCGGCCTCACTGCCCGTATCGTCAATAACCAGCTTTTTGTAGGCCCTTCCGATGCCAACGCGTCGATAACCTTCGCCAATGGCGCGGCGGCCGGCTCCTCCGGTCCGCCGGTCAAGGCCGGCATCAACTGGATCAACGAGCTGGGGCTTGCCAGCAGCGTTACCGGCAATAATCCCACCTTGAGCGGCACGCACCGGTTCTCGACGCTGCAAAGCCTGGCCGACAACATCAATACGGTGACCGGCCTGTCGGCGACGGTTGCCAACCCGACCGGCACGGCCAGCGTTGCCATCGACGTTGCCAACCCGCTCGATACGATCGACTTCACGGACAACACTTATGGCGGCGGCGGCGGACAGAATACCGGCAGTCCGCTGGCGGCGCTGGGCCTCACCGGCATCGCCTCCTTCAACAACGTAGTGCCATCCGGAGCGGTCAGGACCACCGGCACGCTGGGGCCGGCCTATGAGCCGACCAGTTCCGGCAAGAACATGGCCTCCGGCGCTATCTCGCCACAGTTCAGCCGCCCGGTGACTATCTATGACGCCTTGGGCGCGGCGCATAACCTGAACATGGCCTTCCTCAAGACGGGTGCCAACACCTGGGCGGTGGAAGTGTATTCGCAGCCCGGCACCGATGTGGCGACCAGCCTGGACGGCACCAATGACGGCCTGGTAGCCACCGGCACGCTGACCTTCAACGGTGACGGAACGCTGCATAACGTCAGCAGCGGTCTGACCGTTCCGGTCTCGGTTGACTGGACCAACAACGCGCTGCCCAGCTCGATCAATTTCGACTGGGGAACGATCGACAAGACCAACGGCTTAAGCCAGTTCGACAGCGGCTACAACGTCAACTCGGTCAGCCAGAACGGCACGCCGGTGGGGCAGCTGACCGGCGTCAGCATCGACTCGAATGGCTTTATCACCGCCAGCTTCAACAACGGCCAGACGCAGAGGTTGTACAAGATTCCGCTGGCGCAATTCACCGACGCCGACCAGCTGGAATCGGTGACTGGCAACGCCTATCTGCAGACCTCGGGTTCGGGTATCGTCAACCTGAAACAGGCGGGGCAGAGCGGCGTCGGTTCGATATCGTCTTCTTCGCTTGAGCAGTCGAACGTCGAATTGGCTGACCAGCTGACCCAGATGATCGTGGCGCAGCGTTCCTACGAAGCCAATACCAAGGTGATTTCGACCGCCAATACTCTGCTGAACGATCTCGACCAGATTATCCAGGGCTAGCGGCTTTCCTCTTCGTTGCCGGGCTCCCGTTAACCTTTATGGGGGTCCGGTAATATTTTATTGATAGAAATTGACAGGATAGGCAGGATTGCGTACTACTAAAGGCAGAAAGCGAAAAGATATTTCCTACTACATATGGGATTTTTATTTTCGATTCGCCTTTATTTTGCGGTTGCCATGTCAACCTGTGGGTGGTTAATATACGGCAAGATAATATAGAAAAGGACTTTTATAATGAAACGCACTGAAAACAACGCCAAGCGCATCATATCATCCATGACCAAGAAGATGGTGGAAGGCGAGCCGGAAATCACCAATATGATGCTCGACCCGCGCTACCTGCGCCAGTCCTCCTCGCTGATCCAGGACGCGCTGCAGAAAGGTTTCGACGTGCTGCAGCTGGCCAACGGCGATATCGTCACCACCGGCACCAAGACCGTGGTGTATCAGTATTCCTGGGACGAGGAGAAGGGCAAGCTGATGCGCAGCAAGCCGGATGCCGGCCGCAAGGGCCGCCGCCCCTCCGTTTCCGAAGAGGAAGAGGACGCCGCCGAAGAAGTCTAAGACTTCTCAGTGTAGCTTCAGTTCGCCTTTGCTGAAGATAAAGGCGGGCGGAACGACCAGCGCCGCGCTGGCGATTTTCACCGAATGCAGCTTGCCTTCGAGCTCCTTCTCCCAGAAGGCAAGGAATTTATTGAGCACGGGAAACCGCGGAGCGATATCGAGCTCCTGCCAGATATAGCTTTGTAGCAGCGCCGGGTGATCCGGCAGGTGGTATAGGATTTCGGCGGTGGTCAGCCGATAGTCTTTAAGCATACGGTGGAAGTCCGTCATCTGTCTCCCCCTTACACCTACCAGTATACTATAAAATGCGCGGCCGATCATCAGGAATCCGGTGATTGCGGCCGTTCAAAAACCCTATTGAGGGGCATCTTTGCCGATAACCTGCGAAATATGGGTAAAACCGTCCCGTTTAAGCAGATTTACCAGTCCGGATTGTATCTCGCGCACCAGCCCGAACCCGCGATAGGTAAGGGCGGTATAAAGCTGCAGCAGCGTGGCGCCACTGCACAGTTTTTTATAGGCGTCCTCCGCCGAAGAGATGCCGCCGACACCGATCAGCGGCAGCTTCCCGCCGGTCAGGCGATAAAAATTGCCCAGCATCTCTGTCGATGGTTCAAACAGCGGCTTTCCACTCAGGCCGCCTTTCTCTCTGGCATAAGGGCTTTTGAGCCCGTCCGGCCGCGACACCGTGGTGTTGCTGATGATCAGTCCGTCGATGCCGTGCGCCAGCGCCGCGCCTGCAATATCTTCCTGTTCCGCGCTGGAAAGATCCGGCGCAATCTTGAGCAGCAGCGGCACGCGCCGGTTATGCAGGTGCTCGCATTCCCTGCGCAGGGAATGCAGCGCTTGCAGCAGCTCCACGATCCGCGCGCCTTTTTGCAGATCCCTTAAGCCCTCGGTGTTCGGCGAGGAAATATTGACCGTGACGTAATCGGCATAAGGATAGACGGCTCTCAATCCGGCAGCGTAATCGTCTATGGCATTGGCGCTGTCTCTGTTCTTTCCGATATTAGCGCCGACCGTGCCGCTCTGTTTCTGCCGCAGCTGGCGCACGAAGGCCTCCAGGCCGTTGTTATTGAAGCCGAGGCGGTTGATGACGGCCCCATCTTCCGGCAGGCGGAAAATGCGTGGTTTGGGGTTTCCCGTCTGCGGTTTGGGCGTGACCGTGCCGCATTCGACGAAGCCGAATCCCTGCGCCAGCAGCGGGCCGATTGCCTCAGCGTTTTTATCGAATCCGGCGGCCAGCCCTACAGGATTTGGAAAATGCAGCCCGAACGCCTCCACCTCCAGCATAGGCGAGGAAAAGGCGGGTGCCGGCGGCAGGAGGTTCCGCCGAAGCGCCAGCAATGCCAGCGAATGCGCCGTCTCCGGCGGCAGGCAATGAATCAACGGGCGTATCAGCGGAAAAAGAGCGGCCATAAAATGAAAATGTATAGAGGCCGCCGCGCTTTGACAATTATTCCTTGCCGTCGAACAGGGAGATCAGTTGTTGCGCCTGCTCGGCCGTCAGGGGCGATGCGGCGGGCGCGGAAGCGCGCGAGGTAGGAATCGCTGCTGCCGGCGCATGATTGGGCGCGTTATGCAGGAGAAAGCGCTGCCGGGCGTTCAGCGGAAAAAAATGCGCCGGTGCCGCTTCCGCTGCGGCCGGGGGCAACGATGCCGGCGTTGCCGGGTCGGCCAGGGTCGCGCCCGCCCACAGGCACATACATGCAGAAAACAGGGCTTGCCGCATCGTCATCTCCCGGCGTGGTTACGTGCCGCAGGAGAAAGCAAGTTGCATGCCGCCCTTATCGCCAATGAATTATATTATTAAATATCAATCATATACATGGGCATTAGGAAAATTCAGCGAAGTTTAATCATTATTGGCTCTAATAGAGCTTGGAAACACCGGCAATTCGAGTCTTTCAATGGATATTACGGACCTCCTGGTATTCACCCAGAAGAACAATGCGTCAGACCTGCATCTTTCGACGGGTAGCCCACCGATATTGCGAATTCATGGCGAGATCATCCCCTATAAATCCTCGCCGCTGACCGCCGACGACGTGCGGCAGATGCTGTCGCTGATCATGACCGAGCAGCAGCGCGCCGAATACGAGCGTGATCTCGATCTCGATTTCGCGATCTCCTTCCGCGAGAGCATTCGCTTCCGCGTCAGCGCTTTCCACACGCTGAACGGCCCGGCAGCAGTGCTGCGCCTGATCCCCGAACGCATCCCCTCGTTTGAGGAGCTGGGCGCGCCGGAAGTCATCAAAAAACTGTGCCGCCTCCATAAGGGCCTCGTGCTGCTGGCCGGCCCGGCCGGCAGCGGCAAATCGACGCTGATGGCAGCCATGGTCGATTACATCAATAATCACGAGGCCAAGCACATCATCACCATCGAGGACCCGGTGGAATTCGTGCATCGCTCGCAGCAATCGCTGATCAATCAGCGCGAAGTCGGTCGCAGCACGCGTTCCTTCGCCGCTGCGCTGAGGAGCGCCGTGCGCGAGGATCCGGACGTCATCATGGTGGGCGAAATGCGCGATATCGAAACCATCCAGCTGGCGCTGACCGCCGCCGAGACCGGCCACCTGGTGTTCAGCACGCTGCATACCGATTCGGCACCGCGCACCATCGACCGCATCATCGACGTCTTCCCCGCCCATGACAAGGAGATGGCGCGCGCCATGCTGGCGGCGTCGCTGGAAGCCGTCATCACGCAGACGCTGCTTAAGCGCAAGAGCAAGGGCCGTGTGGCGGCGCATGAGGTGATGCTGGGCACGCCGGCGGCGCGCAACCTGATCCGCGAAGGCAAGATGCCGCAGCTCTATTCCCTGATCCAGACCGGCGCCCGGCTTGGCATGCGCACCATGAAGGACAGCGTGCAGGAGCTGGTGCGCCAGGACGTTATCAGCGAGCAGACGGCCCGCGCCGAGCTCATCACCGGCGCTACCGACGAAGATGCCGACGTGCTGCAGGACGCCAGTCGGCGCAGCGTGCAGGGGTCGCAGCAATTCTAAGGGAGAGCGCCATTTACTCGGCCGCCGCAAAGAGGTAAAATATAAAAATGAAACGCATCGTGATTATTTTTGGCCTGTTGCTGGCAACCTCGGGTTGCCGCCCCTTCTGGATCAATTTTATCGACCCGCCGGGACCTAAGGAATACCAGCTGGGCTGGGAAGACGGCTGCGATTCCGGTTTGTCCGCTGAAGGCGACTGGGATTACAAGCTGATGTACGGTTTCAAAAAACGCCCGGAAATGGCCGCCAACGAACAATATAAGCAGGGCTGGAACGAAGGCTTCAGCTATTGCCGTTTCTCGCTGGCCGCGTCGAAAAGCGGTGGCGATTGGGGCGATGTCGGGTTGGGGAGTGGCTTCTGATGAGCGACATGATCAGCATCAACCCGGCAACGGGCGTCGAAATAGCCCGTTATTCCGCGCAAACGCCGGCCGAGATCGCGCAGGCGGTGACACGTTCGCATGAGGCGTTCCTGCGCTGGCGCCGGGTGCCGATCGAAGAGCGCGGAAAACACCTGCTGCGCGTGGCCGATGTGCTGCTGGCGGAGAAAGACGCCTACGCCCGGCTGATTGCGCAGGAAATGGGCAAGCCGCTCAAGGAGGCCGTTGCCGAGATCGAGAAATGCGCCGCCTGCGCCCGCTATTTTGTGGAAAACGGGCCGCGTTTCCTGGCCGATCAGCCGATCGCCACCGAATACCGCAAGA
>JAGWLJ010000295.1 GCA_028873275.1 Pseudomonadota bacterium | reverse complement strand
AATCGCCCCTTCGTTATGGAGCGGTGCGGGTATCACTGTTTCGGGCAAGGCATTGCTGGGCATGGACAACAACCAGGGTGATCGCGTCGTACTCAGCAATTCCGGCAGTCAGGACGTCACCGCCAATTACAATGGCTACACGGCGCTGGCGGGGCTCGACGGTCAATATCGCTACCCGCTGGCAAATTCCACCAGTGCCATCTTTTCCGCCGGAGCAGATGTCGCAGCCGAGCGCTTCGAATCCTATTCGGAAAGCCAGTATTTCACCTGGAGCAGCCGCATGCTTACGCAGGGCTCGGCACATGCCGGGGCCGGCCTGCAGCACACTGCCTGTAACGGCAAGCTGACGCTGGACGGCGAGATCGGAGTGGCGGGCCGCGACCTCATGGGTGGCAAACGTGCCGATTATGCTATCAATGGAACGCCGGTCTCCTTCATGGGCGGCGATAATTCCGATCTATTCCTCACCGCACGCGCCGGCGGACGCTATCAGCTCGGCACCAACGCTTCAGCCTATGCGGATGTCAGTGGCGCACAGAGCCACAACGGTGTTAAAGAAATTGCCAGTACCGTTGGACTGCGCTTTGGGTTTTAATTGCCAGCCGGTAAATCGCTTATCTGCTGATGAGGCATGGTGGAAGAAATAGTATGTGAACCATCGAACTCATGTCCTTTATCTCCTCGCCTTGCCAAACCGTGCATGTATGATAGACCAGCGTTCCTTTATGTTCCCGGAACGCCATGCTGACCATTAATGATCTTACCTACCGTATCGCCGGACGCACTTTGCTGGATAAGGTGTCGCTCAGTATTCCCGCGAGACGGCACGTGGGGCTGGTGGGCCCGAACGGTACGGGCAAATCCACCCTGTTCAAGCTGATCTCCGGCGAGCTGAGTACAGACGGCGGCGAGATCACACTGGTGAAAGGTGCCCGCTTCGGCATGGTGCGCCAGGACCTCCCCGAGGATGAAACCTCGCTGCTTGATGTGGTGCTGAACTTCGACACCGAACGCGCAAGCCTCCTACTGGAAGCGGAAATGGCGGAAGACCCGGACCGCATCGGCTATATTTACGAGCGCCTGAATGCCATCGGCGCTTATGACGCGCCGTCGCGCGCCGCCAGCATTCTCGCCGGACTTGGCTTTTCCGATCACGCGCAGGCGCAATCCATCGCTTCCTATTCCGGCGGCTGGCGTGCCCGCGTGGCTCTGGCCGCGGCACTGTTTTTGCAGCCGGAACTGCTGCTGCTCGACGAACCGACCAACCACCTGGATTTCGAAGCCATTGTCTGGCTGGAAAATTTCCTTGTCCGCTATGAAGGAACGTTCATCCTTATCAGCCACGACCGCGATATTCTCAACAAAACAGTGGACCATATCATCCACCTGGAGAACCAGAAGCTGGTGAACTACACCGGCAATTACGACCAGTTTGAGCGAAGGCGCGCAGAGCGCATGATGAATCAGCAGGCACTGCACGAAAAGCAGATGAGGCAGAAGGCGCACATGCAAAAATTCGTCGACCGCTTCGGTGCCAGCGCCAGCAAGGCGCGCCAGGCGCAGAGCCGCCTTAAAATGATTGCGAAGATAGATATTGTGGATGCCGTGATGGCGGACCGCGTCACCCCCTTCACGTTTCCTCAGCCGGATGATCTCAAGTCGCCGCTCATTGTGCTGGACGAGGCGGAAGCGGGCTACGTGCCAGGCAGGCCGGTGCTTCGTAAGCTCAACCTCACCATCGACCGCGATGACCGCATCGCGCTGCTGGGCGCCAACGGCAACGGCAAATCCACGCTGGTAAAACTGCTCTCTGGCCGCATGGAGCAGATGGCGGGCCGCGTGATGAAATCCAGTAAATTGAAGATAGGCTATTTCGCGCAGTTCCAGACCGATGAGCTGGATGTGACCCTGACGCCCTACGAAGTAATGCATGCCGTCATGAGGCCGAAGCCGGAAGCAAAAATCCGCGCCGCGCTTGGCGGTTTCGGGTTCGATAAAAACAAGGCGGATACGAAAGTGGGAGAACTTTCCGG
>JAGWLJ010000294.1 GCA_028873275.1 Pseudomonadota bacterium | reverse complement strand
AGATAGGTCACGGGGATAGGCTGCATGCTATTTTCCTTTCGGCAGGGGGAGCGGATGGTCGCTCTGCTGGTTGAGCCAGGCGATGAGGTCGGCGCGCGTCTGCGGGTCGGGGATGCCGGCGAACGGCATCTTGGTGCCGGGGACGTATTTCATCGGGTCGGTCAGGAAATCCGAAAGCGTCTGGAAATCCCATTTCTTCTTGCCGTGCTGCGAGGCGATGGCCTGCGAATAACTATAAGTACTGTCATGCGCCCAGGAATCGCCGACCAGCCCCCACTGGTTCGGGCCGACGCCGTTCGGCCCGCCCTTGGTGAAGGTGTGGCAGGCGGCGCATTTCTTTGATTCCTCCTCGCCTTTCTTGATATCGGCCTTGGCGAGGTAGGGCGCGATATCCACCGGCTTTTCTTCTTTCGGCGCGGCGGTAGTGGCGGCGGCGGTTTCGGCGACGGCGATGGTATAGCCGCGTTTCTCCTTGGGCTTTTCCTCGGCGATGGTGCCGGTATAAAGCGCCTCGGCGATGAAGCCGGACACCATGGCGATGACGCCGGCGAGCAAAATGGCACCGATAATTTTATTGGTTTCTAGTCCTCCGGGAGATGACATGGTGGGGTTCCTTCAAGGTATTGGCAGAATTTGGATGCCTTTATAATATGCTGGTCAGGCTATCGCAATAGATTATAACTGCATCTGGATTATGAACCCGATTATTCTCATTCCTGCACGCATGGCGGCAACACGGCTGCCGGGAAAGCCGCTGGCCGACATCGCAGGCAAGCCGATGATCGTGCGCGTGCTGGAGCGCGCCAAGCTCTCCGGCATCAGGGACATCGCGGTGGCGTGCGACAGCGAGGCGATTGCGGCGGCGGTGGAAAAGGCCGGGGGCAGGGCGGTGCTGACCGATCCCAACCTCCCTTCCGGCTCCGACCGCATCTGGCAGGCACTCACGAAAATCGACCCGCAGGAAAAGCACGACATCGTCCTCAACCTGCAGGGAGATATGCCGACCTTCGAGCCGATGGTCATTCAAAAGACGCTGGCATTGCTGGACGATCCGGCGATCGACATCGCCACGCCGGTAGCGGAGATTATCGACGAGAAAGAAAAAACGGATCCGTCGGTGGTGAAAACGGTGATGGCTGGAAACCGCGCGCTTTATTTCTCCCGCGCCGCCGTCCCGCACGGTGACGGGCCGCTTTACCATCATATTGGATTATATGCTTACCTGCGCCCCGCGCTGAAAAAATTTGTGGCGCTGCCGCCAAGTCCGCTTGAAAAACGCGAAAAACTGGAGCAGCTTAGGGCGCTGGAAGCCGGGATGACGATCGGCGTGGCGCGGGTTGAAGCCGTGCCGCTCGGTGTCGATACGCCGGAAGCGTTACAAAAAGCAAGGGAGTGGTATGAGCAAAAAAACTGATATCCTGTTCGACGTCGTCGGCATCGGCAACGCCATCGTTGACGTGTTGAGCTTCACCGACGAGGTGTTTCTCACCAAGCACAAGCTCACCAAGAATACCATGACGCTGGTCGACGAGGCCCGCGCAGAATCGATTTACAAGAAGATGGGCCAGACCACGGAATGCTCCGGCGGCTCGGTCGCCAACACCCTGGCCGGCCTCGCGTCGCTCGGCTCCAAGACCGCCTTCATCGGCAAGGTGAAGAACGACCAGCTCGGCTCGATCTTCATCCACGACCTGCATGCGGTCGGCGTGCATTTCTCCACCATGCCGCTCGAAAACGGCCCGTCCACGGCGAGCTGCCTGGTCTGCGTCACGCCCGACGCGCACCGCACGATGGCGACCTACATCGGCGCCTGCAGCCACGTCGCCGAGGACGACATCGACGAGGAGATCATCGGCCACGCCAAGGTGATCTATATCGAAGGCTATCTGTGGGATACCGAAAGCGCCAAGGCCGCCATCCGCAGGGCCATTGCGCTGGCGAAGGAAACCGGACGCAAGATCGCCTTCACACTGTCGGACGTTTTCTGTGTCGACCGCCACCGCGCCGAATTTCTGGAGCTCATCAAAAACGATATCG
>JAGWLJ010000293.1 GCA_028873275.1 Pseudomonadota bacterium | reverse complement strand
CCCGAGATCGGTCGACGCGCCGATAATGCGAAATCCCAATTCCGGAAGGCGCGGATCGGCGAAGGCAATTCCTGCATCCTGCTCCCACACGGCCGTTACCTGCAGCTCCGGCAGCGGCTCGATATCCACTTTCGAGCGCAACCGGTACATTTTGAGGCGCTGCAGCAATTCCGGCAGGCGATTTTTGGCGGTGTCGAGAAGGATGGCATCCTGCGAGGGCAGCAGGAAAAAATCATGCAGGAAGCGCCCCTGCGGCGAAAGCAGCGCCGCGTACACGGCCTTGCCCTGCTGCACCGGCCGCACGTCATTGCTGACGAGGCCCTGCAGGAAAGGAACGGCCTCCTCGCCGGAAAGCCTGATCAAACCACGGTCATCGAGCGTTGCATAGGGCATGGACTGGCTCTACCACGCCGCAAATAGGGGCGCAAGACGGCGGTTTATAAATCCTTCTTCAAATCCTCCGCGACGTTTCCTATCTTCTCCTTATCGGCGTGAATGGCCTGGCGGATGTCTTCGAGCCAGGCCTTGAGGCCGGAGATTTTGTTGTTGACGTCGGAGAGCGCCTCGCCGGCCTCGGTTTTGACATACTGCTCGCGCAGCGCCAGGATTCTTTCGATATGCTGCTCGGCATGGCCGATGGCTTGCTCGATCTGCTGAAGGATGCTCATGGAATTCTCCCTTTAGGTTATCGGCCAGTATCTTCATGGAATACGCTGTCCCGGAAGAGGGTTAGTGACAACTTCCAAAAGCTGATGCACAATATCGCCACTCGTCACTCACCACTCATCACTGCATAATGAACGACGAAACCCGTCCCAATCCCGATGAACTCCTGAGCCGCATCATGGCCGAGGAGAAAGAAGCGCAGGCCGAAGGCACGCGCGGCAAGCTCAAGATTTTCTTCGGCGCCTGCGCCGGCGTCGGCAAGACCTACGCCATGCTTTCGGCCGGCAAGCAGGCGACGGTGGAGGGCGTCGACGCGGTCATCGGCCTGGTCGAAACGCATGGGCGCGAGGACACCAAGCGGCTGATCGAAGGCTTGCCGCTGCTCCCCAGCCGCGAAGTGCAGTACCGCGGCACGCTGATCAAGGAATTCGACCTCGACGCCGCGCTGCTGCGCAAGCCGCAGCTGATCCTGCTCGACGAGCTGGCGCACAGCAACGCGCCGGGTTCGCGCCATCCCAAGCGCTGGCAGGATGTCGAGGAATTGGTGGCGGCCGGCATCGACGTCTACACCACCATCAACGTGCAGCATCTCGAAAGCCTGAACGACGTGGTGGCGCGCATCACCGGCGTCTGGGTCAAGGAAATCGTGCCCGACGCCGTGTTCGACAAGGCCGACGAAATCTCGCTGGTCGATATTCCTTCCGAAGAACTCTTAAAGCGCCTCAAGGAAGGCAAGGTCTATATCGCGCCGGAAGCGCGCGGGCGGGCGGCGCAGAATTTCTTCAAGAAAAGCAACCTGATCGCGCTGCGCGAGCTGGCGCTCCGGCGCACCGCCGAGCGCGTCGACGCCATGATGGATACTTACAAGGGCAAGGGCGGCGGCGCGCAGGGTTGGAGCGGCGCGGACCGCATCCTGGTGTGCATCGGCCCGGATCAGCTTTCCGGCAAGCTGGTGCGCGTGGCCAAGCGCATGTCGGGCGGACTCAAGGCGCCGTGGACGGCTATTTACGTCGAGAATGAGCGGCATTACCGCCTAAGCAAATCCGGGCAGGAGGCGGTCGAGCGCACGCTCAGGCTTGCCGAGCGCATGGGCGGCAAGTCGGAGATTATCCAGGGCACGCGCGCGCCCGATGAAATCCTTGCCTATGCCCGCGCCAATAACATCACCAAGATCATCGTCGGCAAAGCGCCGCGCGCGCGCTGGCGCGAGATTCTCTACGGCACCCTGGCCGACCAGTTGATTCGCAATTCGGGTAATGTTGACGTTTACGTGGTGGCCGGCGAGGCGGAAGACCGCCGCCAGATGATTTCGCCTTTCTGGGTCAGCAAGACGCCGTGGCAGTTTTACCTGTCGGCGCCGGTCATGACGGCGTTTTGTACCGTGCTGCT
>JAGWLJ010000292.1 GCA_028873275.1 Pseudomonadota bacterium | reverse complement strand
CGAGTAGCGCATGTTGGCGATGCCGCCTTCATAGAGCAGGTCGACGATCAGCTTGGTTTCGTGGAGGCATTCGAAATAGGCCATCTCGGGCGCGTAGCCGGCCTCGACCAGCGTCTCGAAGCCCGCCTGGATCAAGTGGGTGATGCCGCCGCACAGCACGGCCTGCTCGCCGAACAGGTCGGTTTCGCATTCCTCGCGGAAGGTAGTCTCGATGATGCCCGAACGGCCGCCGCCCACCGCCGAAGCGTAAGCCAGCGCCAGGTCGAGCGCGTTGCCGGAGGCATTCTGGTGCACCGCCACCAGGCACGGCACACCGCCGCCCTTCTGATACTCGGCGCGCACGGTGTGGCCGGGGCCTTTAGGCGCCACCATCCACACATCCATGTCGGCGCGCGGCTCGATCAGCTGGAAATGCACGTTGAAACCGTGTGCGAATACGAGGCTCGCGCCATGCTTAAGGTGCGGGGCAATATCCTGGGCGTAAATCTCCGCCTGCAATTCATCGGGCGTCAGCACCATGACGACATCGGCCCATTTGGCCGCTTCCGCTGGCGTCATCACCTCGAACTTGGCGGCCTTGGCCTTGGCTACCGAGATCGAATCGGGCCGGAGCGCCACGCGCACGTCCTTGCAGCCCGAATCGCGCAGATTGGCGGCATGGGCATGCCCCTGGCTGCCATAGCCGACGATGGCGATTTTCTTGTTCTTGATGAGATTTAAGTCGGCATCTTGATCGTAGTATACACGCATTGGTTTTACTCCTTGATTGTGTAATGCATTATCTTATTTGGTTTTGGCGCTCTCGCCAACGTGGCTCCAGCATCAAATTCGCTACTCTTAGATAATCGATGCTTACTTGCGCACCGATGGCAGCCAGATACTGGCTAAAATGCTCTACGATATGTCCTGAGCCTTTATTAGCATATTCGTCCTGATATTTAGGCCGTGGAAGCGTTTTGCTTGCCAGCCTAATAAGCCCTTCCGGTCCAGTCTCTATGCCATCCGCAGCCAGTTCGACATATCCCTGGATAAGGGCGCGGGCATTGCCGAAGCATTGTTTATAAAATATTGTCTCCTCATCTCTGCAGCCGCATTGCAGAAGTGCTGCCTTTGCAGCCTCCACTCCACGCCGGCTGGCCTCTTTAAATTGTTCCCTGGTATTCATATCTTCTCTTTCCCCTCGGCTCATCACTAGCACGCCGATAGGTGGATCTCGATCACGTTGAGGCCATGCACGAACAAGAGCAACCGGCCATGTTTGTTCAGATCGGCATCCTGGTCATAATAAACGCGCATTAGTTTTACTCCTTTGGTTATCGATGTATCCCGCTTTCACGAGAGCCGGTTAATGCATTAATCTGTGCTTCCATCCGATGAAGAGTATCCTTCAGTTCCTGTTTATAGGCATCAATGCCAAGGCCAAATTCCTGGGGAGGATAAACATAAAATTCGACGTGGTATTGATCGGCATCCCGTTTGGGATCTATTTTGCTCATTTTCTCTCCTGGCAATACCTTGCCCAGAATATTCTGCACCCCCTCGCTCAGAGCCTGCGCTTCGGAGAAAGCATTATCTCCATCTTTGAAAAAAGAAAGTTCGTAACCCAGACGATATCCATGCGCATCCCACTCGGGCTCCGCATTGGCCAATCCCTTCAATACGCTGATAGCATAACGCCTGTAGTCAGGTTCCTTCCGAGCGGGAGGAAGATTTGTTATAAGAATCATATCCCTTCCTTTCCCCGGCTCATCGCCGCCACGCCGGTGCGGCAAATCTCGATCAGGCCCAACGGGCGTATCAGTTCGATAAACTCGTCGATCTTGGCCGATTCCCCGGTCAGCTCGAACACGAATGAGGCGGGCGTCGTATCCACCACGCGGGCGCCGAACACATCGGCGACGCGCAGGGTTTCCACGCGGTCGTTGCCGTTGCCCGCCACTTTGATCAGGGCCAGCTCGCGCTCGACATGCGCGCCTTCGACGGTGAGGTCATGCACTTTGTGCACCGGCACCATTTTTTCGAGGAGTTTCTTGATCTGTTCGATGGTCGTCTCGGTG
>JAGWLJ010000291.1 GCA_028873275.1 Pseudomonadota bacterium | reverse complement strand
GCACGGGCAGGGCGATATGCTGGCCATCGAGCACGCTATTACGCTCAAGCACGCCGAGGCGGTCAAGGCGCTCTTGATGAAAGCCAACCTGTCGCGCAAGGAGGTGGAGGTTATCGGCTTCCATGGCCAGACGGTGGTGCACCGGCCGCAGGAGCACCTGACCTGGCAGATCGGCAACGGAGCGCTTCTGGCCGAGAAGACCGGCATCGGCGTGGTATGCGATTTCCGCCGGCGCGACATGGCGGCGGGTGGCGAGGGCGCGCCGCTGGTGCCGCTCTTCCAGGCGGCGCTGGCGCGGCAGATGCAGCTGCCGGTGGCCGTGCTCAATATCGGCGGTATCGCCAACGTCACCTGGATCGGCCGCTCGGAAGGTGCCAGCAACGCGTTGATGGATCTCGACATCATGGCCTTCGATACCGGCCCCGGCAACGTCATGCTGAACGACTGGGCGCGCAAGACGGCCAATCAGGATTCCGACCGTGATGGCAAGCTGGCCCTGGCCGGTAAGACTAATAGGGAGATCGTCGAGGGATTGCTCAAGGACTGGTATTTTGCCAAGGAGCCGCCCAAATCGCTCGACCGCAATTATTTCACGCTGGACGCCGTGCAGCATCTCTCGCCGCAGGACGGCGCGGCCACGCTGACCGAATTCGCCGCCGCTGCCGTGGAGAAAGGCTCGGCCTATTTCCCGGTGCCCGCCAAGCAATGGTTCATCTCCGGCGGGGGGCGGCATAATCCGGCGCTGATGCAGGCGCTGAAAAAGCATTTTTCGCAGGTCTACCCGGTGGAATCGCTGGGATGGATCGGCGATGCGCTGGAGGCGCAGGCTTTCGCGTTTCTGGCGGTACGTTCTTTGAAGGGGATGCCGCTGTCGCTGCCTACGACCACCGGGGCCATACGCGCTGTCACCGGCGGAGCGTATTACCGGGCGTAATTAAATACCCGGCATGCCGGTGTAGATGCCTTCGTAATGATAATTGTCCCAGCCGCCACCGGCCTGCGGGCCTTCCGGGCCGGCGCAGGCGGCCAGCAGCAGCAGGGCGAGGGTGGGAAGCAGAATGCGCATTTTATAATCCTACATACTCATTGGTGGTGTGCAGAGACGCCAGGTAATGCGTCGTATGGTGCCAGTCCATCCGGTTCATGGCGGTCAGAAGCGACAGGCAGCAGATCATCACCACGGCAACGCGAGCGGCCAGCGGATGAGGCGTATCGCTTTTTGCGCTATGGGACATCTGCCTGACTCCTTCCATAATAGTTTGAATGCCAGTATTATATCAAGTCCCGTGCCAAGTGAAAAATTATTCAAAAACAGATGATTAATATAAGAATGCCTAAATTTTATGCACAAAATTTGTGCAACGCGGCGATTTTCTGCTTAAAAAAATAGCTAGGCCGCCTGCTTTATATCGGCGGTTTTAGCATTAATGCCCAGCCGCTCGAACACCCAGACCAGGGCGCGGGTCAGTTCCACCATCATGCCATGCGTGTGGCAGGGGTTGGGGGTGATGCGCAGGCGCTCGGTGCCGCGCGGGACGGTGGGAAAGTTGATCGGCTGGACGTAAATATCGAATTGTTCCAGCAGCATGTCGGAGGCCTGCTTGCAGCGCACCGGGTCGGCCACCAGCACCGGCAGGATATGGCTGTCGCTCTCCATCACCGGCAGGCCGGCCTTCTGCATCATCTCACGCAGGATGCGTACGTTGTATTGCTGGCGCTCGCGCTCCTCGTTGCTGTCCATCAGATGACGGATGCTGGCGTGGGCGCCGGCGGCCAGGGCCGGGGGCAGGGCGGTGGTAAAGATGAAGCCGGGGGCGTAGGAGCGGATCATGTCGATGAAGGCGCGGCTGCCGGCCACGTAGCCACCCATCACACCATAAGCCTTGCCCAGCGTGCCCTGAATGACGGTGAGGCGGTGCATTACCCCATCACGCTCGGCCACGCCAGCCCCGCGACTGCCATACATGCCGACGGCATGCACTTCGTCGAGATAAGTGATGGCGTTGTACTTGTCGGCCAGGTCGCAGATGGCGGCGATGGGCGCGATGTCGCCGTCC
>JAGWLJ010000290.1 GCA_028873275.1 Pseudomonadota bacterium | reverse complement strand
ATGCCGGTCGGCGCGGTGGTGGCGGTGCTGCGCAGCACTTCCATGACGGTTTGCCCCAGCACCACCTTGGGCACGCCACCGCGCAGCACTTCAAGGGCGGCCTGGCCTTGGCTGATGCCCGCCGTGCCTTTACGCAAAACCTCCAGCGCAGTTTGCGTAATATTAACATTCGTCATGTGGCGATCTTCGTGCCCGCTGTCGCGCTATTCACGCCGCTGGCCGTCCATGCCGCCGAAGTGTTGGGGTCAGTATCCTGATAGCTGGAATAGTAAAGATAGGATGTGCCCGGCGATTGCGACGATCCGCTTACTTCCGTGCTGCTGGATTTCACCTGCAGCGTCACCGTGCGCGCACCGCTATCGGTTTTACGCAGCATGGCCGACACTTTCACCCCGGCGATGCTGGCCGGTGTGCCGGAAAGCGAGCCGAAGCTGTAGCGATCCTCTGCGCTCACCGTGCTGGAGGTGACGCAGCTGACATCGCCACCGGGCGGCACTTCATTGGTTTCGGTGTAATTTGTACTCATGCCGGTGACATTGCCCCACACCTGCAGGCTGTACTGGCCGGAACTCATGCTGGGCGCAGTCGAAGGCGGCGCGCTGGAAAAGGTAATGCTGGCAGTGTAACCGGCATTCGTCACAAAACCACTGGCATCCTGCCGCTGCATCGCCAGCGATGTATCGGTGACATAGCCGATCCAATAGCTGGTGCCGCCTGTCAGGCTTACACCGCTGGTCAGCGGCAAGGTAAGCGTGGTGCCGGAAACGCAGCCCGTGACAGTTGAACCGCCCGAAAGCAGCGTGCCGGGCGAGCCGCTATTATCGGCATATACAGCGGGCTTAAAATTAGCACCCGACGACGAGGCCTGCGGCATGATACTGATGCTGTTCAAGGTTCCCGATACGGGAGCCGTGAATTTGCGTAAGTAAAGAATGCTATTCGACATATAGCCGGTCAGATTTTGCAGGCTGTAATAAGCCCCAATCGCTCCCTGGCTCGGCGAGAAAGCCACCGATGCATCAGCGGTGGGATATAGCGTTTCTACCCGGCTATCGCCGCGCTGGGCGTTGTTGACGGAGCCGGTGTTATCGAACAGGTACATATCATCGAAATTGCAGAAATTGCCGTTGAGTACCACTGTGTTGGCGTAGGCGTTGCTGCTGGATTTCAGGTTGCCGGTGCCGGTGAATACCTGCACGCCATCAAGCCACACCTTATAGGTGCCGCTGGCGGCAAAGGTTAAATCCCATTCGACATAGTGCCAGCTGCCCGCGGTGACGGAAGCAGTAGAAATGGCGATCTGCGTGCCACCGAGGCCACCTTGCCATAGAACAAGGTTACCGGAGGAATTGAATCCTACGGCACACTGGTTGGTGCCGGTGTCAGTGAATATAACACCACAGTTACCTGACAGGCTGGGCTGCATGGCGATGCCGCCAATCAGACGCGGAGAGTTACCCGGCAGAGTACGGCTGGCGTTGTAGCCGTTGGTGATCTGCAGTGCCAGGGTGTTGATGAAGCGACCGGCGACGAACGACCCGCTGTTGAACGGCGGCAGGCTTGTCCATTCGCTGCTCATGGTCGAGTTGGAGGTGTATGAATTCAGAGGGCCATATTTATCAAACCCGTCCCAAAAAATTTCAACCATATTATTACCTCGTTCCAGTTATGGTGTAGCTGGGGCCAGCAAACGTAGCGTCGGCGGGATTTGGCGCGTCGAGTTCCAGCACGTCGCCGGGGTTTAAGATCACCTGGCTCGCAAAAGTGAACGTGCCGGTAGTCGCGCTGGCGGCGAAATTAATACTGCCGATCGACGTACCGTTCTGCTTGATCGGCATGGTGATCGCCGCTGTCGGAGCGGTCTGGCACACAGCACGGCTGCCAGTAAGGCTGGCAGGCAATGTGACAGCGCGCACCATCTCGATACGAAATAACGTTTGTCCCGCCGTAGGAATGCCCGGCAGAAATCCGGCGATATCGTAAGGATTAACACCGGCATTGGATGCCACAGCCACCACCTGTCCGGATGCATTATAGGTAACGCCGCCATAGGTGCC
>JAGWLJ010000033.1 GCA_028873275.1 Pseudomonadota bacterium | reverse complement strand
GTTGGCAGCAATGTCGGCATCGGTGACCGGGCTTTTATCGGCCTTGTGACGCGCCACCACCTCCTCCGCGAAATAGCCCATCAGCAGGCGGCCGGCATCGCGGGCGATAGCGCAGCAGGGCTCTAGATATTCGATGGGATTAATGTTATGCATACCGCATCTTTTACCGGCATCCGCCGGATAAATACAGTGTTTATCGCGGGATGATAATGAAAAAGACTTATCAGCAGCAACATGCGGCACGGCTGGCGGCTATTCTGGCCGCCCTGCCCGCCAAAGCCGATGACCAGCTCAAACGCTTCGTCGGCCAGTTTTATGCCAAGACGCCGGTGACCGACCTCGAGCGCTACGCCCCGGCGGAAGCCGTGCAGCTGGCCCAGCTGGCTTATGAGTTCATGCAGGAGCGCCCAGGCAACGAGCCAAAGATCCGCATCTTCACGCCGCAGAAAAACACCGTCATCGAGCTGCTCAACGACGATATGCCGTTTCTGGTCGATTCTCTGTCGGCGGAGCTGACGCGCCACGGGCTGATTACCCGCGAGACCATCCATCCCATCCTCAAGGTGCGCCGCGACAAGAAGGGGCAGCTGACCGAGCTTGCGGCCGCCGACAACAAAAGCGCCGGGGTCAAGGCGGAATCGCTGATTCATTTTGAGGTGTCGCCGCTGCCGGAAGGGCTGGCGGAAAACCAGCTGGCGTACGATCTCGAATGGGTGCTGCGCCATATTCGCGCCGCGGTGGAGGATTGGCGCGCCATCACCGGCAAGGTCGACGAGCAAATGAAGGCGCTGGGCAAGATCAAGGGCTTCGACAAGGAAAGCGTGGCGGAAGTAGAGGATTTCCTGCGCTGGCTGACCGATCGCAATTTTATCTTCATGGGCTATGCCGAATACGATTTCTTCGATGCCAAGGGCCGCGAAAAACTGGCAGTAGTGCCGGATTCAAGGCTTGGCATCCTCATGATCACCGAGGACAATCCGCAGGGGCTCGAGACCCTGCCGCCGGAGATGCGCCAGTTCCTGCTGGTGCCGCAGCTGGTCGAGATCACCAAGTCCAACCGCCGCTCCGCCGTGCATCGCTCGGTACCGATGGATTATATCGGCCTCAAGCGCTTCGACGCTGACGGCAGGGTGATCGGCGAAGCACGTTTCCTCGGCCTCTTCACCTCCAACGTCTATTACCAGAGCGCCGAGCAAATTCCACTGGTGCGCAGTAAGATCGCGCAGGCGCTGAAGCGCGCCGATCTCGATCCGGCCAGCCATGACGGCAAGGCGCTGAAGGCCATCCTGGAATTCCTGCCCCGCGACGAAATCTTCCAGATGAGCGAGGATGAATTATTCGAGACCAGCATGGGCATCCTGTCGCTGGAAGCACGCCCCGGCGTGCGCGTCTTCGCACGACGCGACGCTTTCGAGCGTTTTGTCAGCCTGATGGTATTCGTGCCGAGGGAATGGTTTTCCACTGAGCTTCGCCACCAGATTCAGGCCATCGTCGAGCAGGCGTTCAACGGCTCGATCTCCTCATTCTCCACGCAAATTACCGAGACGGCGCTGGCGCGATTGCACCTGATCGTCAAGACGCAGCCCGGCGATATTCCGGCGGCCGATCTGCAGAAGCTCGAAAACGAGATCGC
This sequence comes from Pseudomonadota bacterium, assembly GCA_028873275.1. Lineage (GTDB taxonomy): Bacteria > Pseudomonadota > Alphaproteobacteria > Rickettsiales > SXRF01 > JABDCD01. Next base: position 8,361 of record JAGWLJ010000033.1, on the reverse strand, counting down.
CCGCCGCGCCTATCTGTGGAGCGACCTGTTGCACCAGGCGCTGATCGCCCGGCACGGCGAGCACAAGGCGGGCAAATTGCAGCGCCTCTATGCCGGCGCCTTTCCGCAGAGCTACATCAACCGCTACGGCAGCGATGCCGCCGTCTTCGACATCGAAAAGATCGAGGAGGCGATATCGGGCGGCGGGCTGGCCGTCGACCTGTTCCGCGACAAGCGCGATACCGAGCAGTTCATCCACCTCAAGATTTACAACCCGAGCGAGGAAATCGCCCTCTCTGACATTCTGCCCATGCTGGAAAACGCCGGCTTCCGTGTCATCGACGAGCATCCGTTCCTGATCGCCCCTCCCACTGGCACGCCGGTATGGATCCGTGATTTCAAGCTGGAAACTTCAGCCACGCTGGCGCTGGAAGCGGTGAAACCGCTGCTTGAAGACGCGCTGCTCAAAACCTGGCGGCGCGATATGGAGAATGACCGCTTTAACGCGCTGGTACAGGCGGCGCAGCTGACCTGGCGGCAGGTGACGGTGCTGCGCGGCTACGCCAAATATCTGAAGCAAACCGGCTTCACCTATACTCAGCCGGCCATCGAGCAGGCGATGAATCGCCAGCCCGATATCGCGCGCAACCTCGTGGCGCTGTTCGAGGCGCGCTTCGGGCTCGACGTCAAAGACCGCGAGGCGAAGCAGCCGGCCATCCAGGCGGCCATCGAGGAGCAGCTGGCGCAGGTGGCCAACGTGGTCGATGACCGCATTCTCAGGCGCTATGTCGAGGTGATTTCGGCCACGCTCAGGACGAATTACTTCCAGCCAGAGCGGCCGGTGCTCTCCTTCAAGCTCGACTCGGCCAGAGTGCCGGAGCTTCCCCGCCCGGTGCCGTTCGCTGAAATCTTTGTCTACAGCCCGCGCGTCGAGGGCATCCATCTGCGCGGCGGCAAGGTGGCGCGCGGCGGGTTGCGCTGGTCCGACCGGCACGAGGATTTCCGCACGGAAATTCTCGGACTGATGAAGGCGCAGATGGTCAAGAACTCAGTCATCGTGCCGGTGGGCTCCAAGGGCGGCTTCGTGGTCAAGCAGCCTCCCGCCACACGCGACGCCTGGCTTGAGGAAGGCATCGCCTGCTATAAGCTGTATCTCTCTGGTTTGCTTGACATCACCGACAATATCATCGCCGGCAAAATCACGCCGCCGCGCGACGTGGTGCGCCATGACGGAGATGATCCTTATCTGGTCGTTGCCGCCGACAAGGGAACCGCCGCCTTCTCCGACATCGCCAACGGCGTCGCCGAATCCTACGGTTTCTGGCTGGGGGATGCCTTCGCTTCGGGCGGCTCGGCGGGATATGATCACAAGAAAATGGGCATCACGGCGCGCGGCGGCTGGGTGTCGGTCGTGCGCCATTTCCGTGAGATGGGCGTCGACATCGGCAAGCAGGATTTCACCGTTTGCGGCATCGGCGACATGGCCGGCGACGTATTCGGCAACGGCATGCTGCTGTCCGACCGCATCAGATTGGTCGCCGCCTTCAACCATTTGCACATCTTCCTCGACCCCAATCCTGATACAAAAACCAGCTTCGAAGAACGCCAGCGCCTGTTCAACTTACCGCGCTCGACCTGGAAGGATTACGATGCCAAATTGATCTCCAAGGGCGGCGGCATTTTCGACCGCAGTGCCAAGAGCATTGCCTTGAGCAAAGAAGCGCAGGCGGCGCTTTCCATCGACAAAGCCAAGCTAACGCCGGATGAACTGATCCGCGCCATTTTGCTTGCGCCCAGTGATCTGCTGTGGAACGGCGGCATCGGCACCTATGTCAAGGCCGAGGACGAAACCAACGAGCAGGTGGGCGACCGCGCCAATAACGCCGTGCGGGTGAACGGCAAGGATTTACGCTGCAAGGTGGTAGGCGAAGGCGGCAATCTCGGCTTCACGCAGAAGGGCCGCATCGAGTATGCGAGGAACGGCGGGCGCATCAACACCGACGCCATCGACAATTCCGCCGGCGTCGACTGCTCCGATCACGAGGTTAATATCAAGATCGCCTTCAGCCAGGACATCGCCTCTGGAAAGCTCAGCGTTGCCAAGCGCGACAAGCTGCTTTCCGCCATGACCGAGGAGGTGGCGCAGCTGGTGCTCAAGGACAATATTCTGCAAACTCAGGCCATCAGCGTCGCCGAGCAGCAGGGCGTGCGGCTGCTCGACTCGCAGGCGCGGCTGATGCAGTCGCTGGAAAAGCAGGGCATCCTCGACCGCGCCATCGAATTCCTGCCTACCGACAAGCAGCTGGCCGAGCTCAAAACCAGCCGCAAGAGCCTGACACGCCCGGGGCTGGCGGTGCTGCTGGCTTACAGCAAGATGGCGCTGTATCGCGAACTGCTGGAATCGACGCTGCCAGACGAACCGTATTTCAGCGCCGACCTGAAGCGCTATTTCCCCAAGGCCATGCAGGCGGATTTCGAAGATGCCATCAACCGCCATCCGCTAAAGCGTGAGATCATCGCCACGGTTGCTACCAACAGCCTGGTCAACCGTGCCGGCATCACCTTTGTCTCCGACATCGCCGAAGACCTGGGCGTCGGGGCACGCGACATCGCGAGCGCCTATACCCTGGCCCGCGACGCCTTCGGCCTGCGTGGCCTGTGGAATGCCATTGAAGCGGCCAGCGCCATTCCCGCCGCGCTGCAGTCCGAGCTCTATGCCGCCGTCAGCGGCTTCCTCGAGCGGGTAACGGTGTGGCTGCTGCGCAATATGCCGCTGCCGCTCAACATCGATCAGGTGAGCCGCGACATCGTGCCGGCGCTGGCCGATATCGAGAAACACAAAGACGCGCTGCCGACCCCGGCGGCCGCCCAGGCCATCGCCGACCGGCGGCAGAAGCTCAAAGAGCAGGGCGTGCCGGAGCAGCTCGCCGAAAAAATCGCCGGGCTGGAGCTGATGTCCTCGGCTTTTGATATCATCTCGGTCACGCGCAGGGCGAAGCTGCCGGTCGATACTGTCGGCAAGGTGTATTTCCAGCTTGGCGAACGGCTGCATCTGGGCTGGCTGCGCCGTAATGCCGAATCCGTCGTCGCCATCACCTACTGGGACCGGCTCGGCGTGCAGTCGATCATCGGCGATCTTTACGACGAGCAGCGCCGCCTGACCGCCGCCGTCATCGAGACGCTGTGCAAAAATCCCGGCTGCGCCGACAGCGTTGCCGCCTGGGCCGAGGCCAACCGGGAAGATCTCGCCCGCTTCGAGCGCTTCATCGACGATTTAAGCGCCAGCGAAACCTTCGACCTGCCCAAGCTGATGGTGGCGCTGAGGCATATAAGATCATTATAATACAATTGATTGACTATGTCACAGAATCTTCATTTTTATTCCTGCTATTGGCATGCCATAATAACAAAAATTAATCAGTGGGAATAGATTATGAGCAACCCGACTTTTGGCGACTACGATCAAATGACTCCGGATCAATTGCGCAATGAAGAAAAGCAATTGAAAGGACAGCTGGCCAATAACGAAGCTGGATTCCTCGCTCGTACAGGCAATATAGCGATAGGAACTGTGATTGGCGCACCTGTGGGCTTAGCAGCGGGAGCGGTAACCTACGGCGTTAAAAATCGAAATGTTGAGTTGGAACTAGGCGAGAAAATTGAAGAGGCGTTCCTCAATGGTAAACTCAAAGGAGGAAAGCTAGCCATTGCCACCGGCGCTCTGGTCGCGCTGGGAGCCACTTTGGCAGCCACTTATAAATTCTGGAAAGATTCCAGCATAAAGCAGGGCATTGAAGACAGCGCTCGTCTGTCGCATGTCGAGCGCCTGCTCGCGGAGAAACAGGCCCCTGGAAACGATGTCTCCAAAACGGATTCTCCTTCCCGCTAATCGCCACCCTGAGCGATCGCAAAAACGTTTAAACAACCGCAAAATGCGCTTCATTCGCTGCATGGCGGCGATTGCTAAGGGGTGCTTCGCCGCGTTATAATGCATCATGTTCAAGTTGCTGCTCGTTCATCTGCTGCTGCTGCTCTGCCTGCCGTTTATCTGGCATTATTTTGAGTACCGGATGAGCGCACCGCCCGCCACGCCGGGCGTGATGACGCAGGGGCAATCGACCTATTACGACGCGATCTTTTCCTATGCCATGGAATATTCTCCGGACAACTCATCCTACCCCTGGCAGGAGGAGAGCGCCTCGGGAACGATTATTGCCGGAGTGCGCTTCATCAGCCCGTCGCATGCGGTCTGCCGCCCTTATACCGAAACCTACGTGATCAACGGCGTACAGGGCAAAATAGCGGGCTATGGTTGCCGCCGCGCCGGCGGTGAAGAAGGCGGCAGCTGGTGCCAGCTGCAGCAGGGCAAGATACTCACCTGCGCGCTCGAATCCACCGATTGGATCGGCAGCGTTTTAAGAAGCATTTCTCATAGCTTTTAGATCAATGCCGGAAATGGCGCACGCCGGTGAACACCATGGCGATGCCGTGCTTATCGGCCGCCGCGATCACCTCCTCGTCACGGATCGATCCGCCGGGCTGAATGATGGCGGCAATGCCCGCCTCAGCCGCCATCTCGACATTGTCCGGGAAAGGGAAAAAGGCGTCGGAAGCCAGCACCGCGCCCTGGGTATCGAGCCCCGCCTCTCTGGCTTTCCAGCAGGCGATGCGCGTGGAGTCGATGCGGCTCATCTGCCCGGCGCCGATGCCGATGGTGGCGCTCTGCCTGGCCAGCACGATGGTGTTGGACTTGACATGCTTGGCGACCATGAAGGCGAACAGCAGGTCGTCCATCTGCGCGTTATCGGGACCTTTTTTTGTTACCACCTTGAGATCATTGGCAATGGTTTCGGCATCCTCCTGCTGGTAGAGGAATCCCCCGGAGATGGCCTTGAATGTCATCTGGGAGCCCGGCGGCGGCATGTCGCCGGTTAAGAGCAGCTTGAGCTTTTTCTTGGCCGAGAGGGCCGTCTTGGCGGCGTCATTGGCGTCGGGCACGATCATGACCTCGAGAAACAGCTTGCCCAGCGCTTCGCAGAAGCCTTGGTCGATGGGCCGGTTGACGGCCAGGATGCCGCCATAGGCCGAGACCGGGTCGCAGGCCAGCGCCTTCTTGAAGGCCTCGGTAATGGTACGACCGATGGCGACGCCGCACGGATTGGCATGCTTGATGATGGCCACCGCCGGCGCTTCGAACTCGCGCACCAGCTCATAGGCGGCGCTGGCGTCGTTGAGATTATTGTAGCTGAGCTCCGCTCCCTGCGCTTGCCGCGCCGTGGCCAGCGAGGGCGAGGTGCTGTCAGTAACGTAAAATGCGCCCTTCTGGTGCGGGTTCTCACCGTAATGCAGCGCCTGCTTCAGCGTGCCGCCAATGGTGAGGAATTGCGGGAAAAGCGTCTGGTTTTTACGGTTGAACCAGCCGCTGATAGCGGCGTCGTAAGCGGCGGTGCGGCTATAGGCCTTGGCGGCGAGTTTCCGGCGTGTCAGCGGCGTCGTTTCCCCCTGCCCTGCTTTCATTTCCTGCATGACCGCGACATAATCGGCTGGGTCGACGACTACTGTAACGAAGGCATGGTTTTTGGCAGCGCCACGGATCAGGCTCGGCCCGCCGATATCGATATTCTCGATGCAGGTGTCGAAATCGGCGCCTTTGGCCACCGTGGCCTCGAAGGGATAGAGGTTGATCACCACCAAATCGATCGGTGCGATTCCATGATCCTGCATCGCCTTGACATGCATAGGATTATCACGCACGGCCAGGATACCGCCATGGATTTTGGGGTACAGCGTCTTGACGCGCCCATCCATGATCTCGGGGAAGCCGGTATGGCCGGAAACCTCGACGACCGGAATCCCGGCGTCGCGCAGGGCCATCGCCGTGCCGCCGGTGGAAAGAATTTCGATGCCGGATCCATGCAGGAAAGAAGCGAATTCGGCAAGGCCGGTCTTGTCGGAAACGGAAATCAGGGCGCGGACGATGGCAGTCATTTCAATTCCTTGGCTGATGTGGCAGAAAATCTACTTATAAGATATTGCTTTTTACTCTTACAGCAGGAAAATGCGCTACTGTTTAATTGCGCGGGCGTCGAGGTGGCAGTCTTGAAAGCAGTTGCTATTAGGATACAAAAAGACAGGGATGAGTGGCCGAGTGGTTTAAGGCAGCAGTCTTGAAAACTGCCGTACTCGCAAGGGTACCGTGAGTTCGAATCTCACCTCATCCGCCAACATTTCAGTCTGATATAGAAAAACAGGCCATATGCCTGCTGAGGCCCGCAGTCTGTGGACTTTCTATGTGGAAGGTCACCGTGGAGAATTCTGTGCGGATCATAATTAGGGTTGAATTGGTGCCGGATTCTCTGTTTGCCAGTTTGACGGTGACGTTAGGGAATAAGCTGATCCCTTTGTACGTTCCATACTAGAGGGACATGCGGGAGCTTTCCGCCCTGGCATAGGTACCATCTGGCGCTAGCGCTGCAGCCTCATAGATTACCGGTGCACCTTGCTGAATTAGCCCCTTGGTCAGTACCAGGGACTCCTCTATTTCCCAAGGCTTATGGTCCACCAGCTGTCCGCCAGGGAAGAGTTGCTGTGCTAATTCACCGACCTCCCTATCCGCCTCAAATCGTGCCTCAGCTTTTTCATCAGGCAGTAAATCCTTACGATGATGACGATACCATAAGGCTTTCTGACATTGCTTGCCTTGAATATATTGGAATCTGGATAAAGTTGGCATAGTCTTAACTATCTCAGGACTTTGATTATAAAGCGATAACTTCATGTGGACAAGTCGGACCACATCTTTTATAAACCTAGGCTCTTTGAGGGCATTTCTGATGCCTCTGGGATGCCCAGATAGCTCAGTTGGTAGAGCAAGGGACTGAAAATCCCTGTGTCGCTGGTTCGATTCCGGCTCTGGGCACCATATTTTTCAAAGACTTAGCTAGGTAACGCGAAACGCCAAAAGTGCTTTAGGTCGCACATAGGTCGCACGAAACCGGAAGTCGGTTTTGTAAGTGCAAATGCAGGCGGACATCCTACACTGCAATAAAATGTAGGGGTTTTCGCTGATGCCGTTACCACCCAAGATCATTCTCACCCGCGATGCGCTCTATGAAGCCGTCTGGTCAACGCCGATGGCGCAGCTGGCCAAGCAGTACAATCTCTCCGATGTCGGCCTGGCCAAGATATGCCGGAAAATGGAAATTCCCTATCCATGGCGCGGTTATTGGGCGAAGGTAACGAACGGCCAGGTATTGCCGAAAACGCCGCTGAAGCCCCTTACCGGCAAAGGCCGGTCGCAATTCATCCTCTATGGCAATTGCCCACCACGTGCTGCATCCACAGAATCCGAATTCGAGAAGCGGCCGGAGAATGTGATCGCTGTCAGCAAAACACTCCATAATCCACATCCGCTGGTGGCGGAGACCAAAAGGCTGCTGGAGGATACCCAGGTCAGATATGGCGCATTGGCCCGCCAGCCCGGTTGTCTGGATATTTCTGTCAGTAAAGAACCCCTTCGGCGCGCGCTGTTGTTGATGGATGCCATTGCCAAAGCGGCAATCGCACGCGGTTATGAAATAGCCATTGCTACCAGAGAGAGCCGGCAAGCCATGTGCCTTCAAATTGACGGCGAGCCGGTCTATTTCTCACTTACCGAGACCATCCGTTCAAGCGCTCATATCCCAACGCGTCAGGAAAAAACTTGGAAAAGCCGCATCGATCGTTTGTCTTATGGTGACTATTATCACTCTGAATACGAGCGATATCGAGCAAAGGTGCCTGATTACGACTATACGCCGGAAGGCATATTTCAGCTCAGGATTGAACACCGGCGGCCGGAATTTCTCCGTCGCAAATGGGCAGACGGCAAAGCGCAACGCGTCGAAAATTGCCTGAATCAATTCTTCGCCAGCGCAAAAAAGGTTGCCGAAGCCGAAAAGGAATGGCGACTCGAATGGGAGCGCAAGCAGCGTGAGTGGAGAGAAGCGGAAGAAAGGCGACGTCTGCTGGAAGAACAGCGCCAGGCAGAGAAGAAAAAGGTCAAGTGGTTGAAAAAGGAGCTGAAGAACTGGAAAACCAGCCGCCGCATCCGCAAATATATTGCGGCTATACGCGCTGCTAATCCTGATCCTACCCCTGAGCTTGCCGAGTGGCTGTCCTGGGCTGAACGCTACGCCGATCACCTTGATCCAATGGTCGATTTTGAGATCGATGTGCTGAAGGAGATCAGAGGGCGATTTCCGTGATGCCGTTTACGCTTTCCAGAATTTACGGCGAAAATCGCCGTAAATTGGACGATTTGTAAACCAATACGCTTAGACCGTGCGACTGATGCGCAATACAGTACGCACCTGCTACGTCCCTGTTGGTGCTTTTACTAAT
>JAGWLJ010000289.1 GCA_028873275.1 Pseudomonadota bacterium | reverse complement strand
GTTTTCGAGGGTTTTTTCAACCTGCTTCGCGATATCGAGGAAGCCGACCTCGCGCCGCAGGAAACGCTGCACCGCCGCTTCGTTGGCGGCATTGAGCACCGTGGGGGCATTGCCGCCGGCGGCCATAACCTCGCGCGCCAGCCGCAGGGCCGGGAAACGCTCCTCATCCGGAGCCTCGAAATTCAGCTGACCGATTTCCGCCAGGTTCAACGCTCGAACCGGCGCGGCGATGCGCTCCGGCCAGGCCAGCGCATGGGCGATAGGGGTGCACATATCGGGATGGCTCATCTGCGCCAGCACCGAGCCGTCCACCATCCGCACCAGGCAATGCACGACGGATTGCGGATGAATCAGCACGCTGAGCTGGTCGGCCCGCAGCGGGAATAAATACGAGGCCTCGATCAATTCGAGCGCTTTGTTCATTAGCGTGGCTGAATCGACGGAGATCTTCTCCCCCATGCGCCAGTTGGGATGGCGCACCGCCTGCTCGGGCGTGGCAGCCTGCATCTGTTCCCGCGTCAACATGCGGAACGGGCCGCCGGACGCGGTAATGGTCACTTCGGCAATACGCTCCGGATAATGAAAATCGAAAAGCTGGAAAATGGCGTTATGCTCGGAATCCACCGGGAGCAGCGCCGCGCCGTACTTCTGGACCTCGCGCATCACCAGCGCCCCGGCGGACACCAGGCATTCCTTATTGGCCAGCGCCACCGTGGAACCGGCACGGATGGCGGCCAGGGTCGGCTTCAGGCCCGCCACGCCGACCATGGCCGACATCACGATATCGGACGGCATGGCCGCCGCTTCGAGCACCGCCGCCTCGCCCGCCTGCGCTTCCACGCCGGTGCCCTGCAGCGCTTCCTTTAACTGCCCATAAAGGGCCGGATCGGCAATCACCGCCCGATCAGGCCGGAACCGGCGCGCCTGCTCGGCCAGCAGGACTACATTGCTGCCGGCGGTCAGCGCATTCACTGTAAAACGGTCCGGGTGCGCCGCGATTACTTTCAGCGTATTGCAGCCGATGGTGCCGGTGGCCCCAAGAATGGTAATGGATTTTTTCTGCGCCGCCACCGCAGTGTGAAGAACACGGATACGGGTTTGTGCGCTCATAACATATCGCCTGATAAATACACCAGCCAGGCAAAGAACGGCAGGGTGAACACCAGCCCGTCGACACGATCGAGCAGCCCGCCATGGCCGGGAATCAGCGCACCGCTGTCCTTCACGCCGGCGCGGCGCTTGAGCCAGGATTCAAACAGATCGCCCGCCTGCGCCACGATAGCCATCAGCACTCCGACATCCATGCAAGCAATAAACGATGCCGGATAAGGCGTAAAGGCGGAAGCGGCCGCGCCCACCACCGCCGCCGCCACGATGCCGCCGCCCAATCCGGCCCAGGTCTTGCCGGGACTGAGCATTGGTGCAAGCTTCGGGCCTCCAAGCTTCTTCCCTGCGAAATAGGCGCCGATATCGGTGGCCCAGACCACCAGCAGGATAAACAGCACCAGCTTGCCACCTACCGGCTCCATGTTGGCAAAGCGCGCCTGGCGCAGCCAGATCAGTGAGGCGCAGGGAGCACCGACATACAGCAGGCCCAGCCATTTCCATGCGGCGGGCGCCGCTGCCGTCAACCCGTCCCATTCGCGCAGCATCACCAGCCCGGCGGCGACCGCCATCAGTATGAACAGCCAGCCGCCCAGCCACAGCGCCGCCAGCACCGGCACCGCCAGCGCCGCTCCCCAGATGATGCGCGTGCGCAGCCCGGCCCAGCGGGAGGGATGAGGGTCAGAGATATTTTCCATCGTTTCCATACGTCTCCAATAATTTCTCTCCCCTTGAGGGAGAGGGAAACCGATCATGCTCCAGCGGTTCCATAGCGGCGCTCGCGCCCGGCGTAATCCTGCAGGGCCTGCATGAAATGCGTCTTGTCGAAATCCGGCCACAGCACCGGCGTGAAATACAGCTCGGTGTAGGCCGACTGCCACAGCAGGAAATTGGACAGGCGCTGCTCGCCACCGGTGCGGATCAGCAGGTCCGGTTCCGGGAGGCCCGCCGTATCCAGT
>JAGWLJ010000032.1 GCA_028873275.1 Pseudomonadota bacterium | reverse complement strand
GATACGACGTACGAGCAGATGGTCTACGCCGAGGCGACCAGCGTGCTGCCGCTGCTGGCATCCGATGCGTATCATCGCGGCTACTGGAAGAAGCGCAGCAAGAGACAGTTTGCGAAATTGTTTGCTTAATGCCATTCCCCGTGCAGGCGGGAATGACGAATGAGGAACACATGAAAAAGAAAACGTCTCCCTCCGCCGCTACCAAAGCCCTCGTCGCCAAAGGTCGCAAATACTACACCCATGCCTATAAACCACGCGATGTCATTCTTGATCATGGCAAGGGCGCGATGGTGTGGGATCTCGACGGCAGGGATTATGTCGATCTTGGGGCGGGCATCGCTGTCAGCGCGCTCGGGCATCATAACGACGATCTCCTGAAGGCATTAATGGGGCAGGCCAAGAAGCTGTGGCATACCAGCAATATTTTCTTCACCGCGCCGCCGATTCTGCTGGCGGAGGAACTGGCCAAATCGTCGAAATTCGCTAAGCGCGTCTTCCTCACCAATTCCGGCACGGAGGCCAATGAAGGCGCCATCAAGCTGGCGCGCAAATATGCTGCTGATAAAGGCAGGCCGCCGGAGCGGCGTGAGATTATCACGTTTACCGGATCATTCCACGGCCGCTCGCTGGCGGCGGTAACGGCGACGGCGCAGCCGAAATACCACGCCGGTTTTGAGCCGCTGCCGCCGGGATTCCGCTATTGTCCCTTCAACGATTTCGATGCCATTACGGCGGCGGTGAATGACAGCACCTGCGCCGTCATGCTGGAAGTAGTGCAGGGCGAGGGGGGCATCACGCCGGTCAAGCCGGGGTTTTTAAAGCATGTGCAGGATCTCTGCCATAAGCACGATGCGCTCCTGATCCTTGATGAAATCCAGTGCGGCATGGGGCGCACCGGCAAGCTGTTTTCCTGGTTTTCAGAAGCGGGCGTGAAGCCCGATGTGGTGACGATAGCCAAAGCGCTGGGCGGCGGGATGCCGATCGGGGCGCTGCTGATCGGCGAGAAAGCCGAGAACACTTTCCAGTTCGGCAGCCATGGCTCGACTTTCGGCGGCAATCCGCTGGCGGCGGCGGTGGCGCGGGTGGTGCTGAAAAAATTGCAGACGCCGCAGTTGATGAAGAATGTGCGCGACCGCGGTAAGCAGCTGGTGCAGGCGCTAACCGCCATCAATAAACAACATGGCCTCTTCGCCGAAATTCGCGGCCGCGGATTGATGATCGGCGCCGAGCTGGCGCAGCCCTGGAACGGTAAGGCCGGAGAAATCTGCGATATTGCCCGCGCCCATGGCGTGCTGGTGCTGCAGGCCGGGCCGAACGTGCTGCGCTTCGTCCCTCCGCTCAATATTACCGAGAAGGAAATGCGGGAGGGGACAAAGCGGCTGGAGCGTGCTATAGAGATTTATCTTGCACATGGATCCCGGCCTTTGCCGGGATGACAATGAGGGAATAATGCTCCTCGTCCGCCCCGTAGCACTGTCCGATCATCCTGAAATCCTCGCGCTGGCGCGGCAGGCGGGGATCGGCATGACATCGCTGCCGCCGGACGCGCATGTGCTCGATGCCAAAATCGCACGCTCGGTAGCCAGTTTTGCCGGAAAGCCAGAAGCCCAGAAGGAGGAGAGCTTTCTCTTCGTGCTGGAGGACACCGACAGGAAAAAACTGGTCGGCACCTGCGGCATTGTGGCGCAGGTGGGGCTCACGCGGCCGTTTTATTCCTACAAGCTCTCCACCATCGTGCAGGCGGCGGATAACCTCGGCGTGTATTCGCTGCAGCGCGTGCTGCATATGGTTAATGATTATACGGGGGCCACGGAAATCGGCTCGCTGTTCCTGCTGCCGGAGTACCGGCGCGACGGCATCGGCAAGTTCCTGTCGCGCTGCCGATATCTGATGCTGGCCGAGTTTCCCGATCTGTTTTCCGAGGTGGTGATTTCCGAGATTCGCGGCGTGCAGGATGAGCAGGGCGATTCGCCGTTTTACAAGAATCTGGCGCAGCATTTCTTCCTGATGGATTTTAAACGTGCCGATTTCATCAATGCCACGCAGGGTGGCCAGTTTATCAGCGATCTCATGCCCAAGTATCCGATTTACGTCAACCTGCTGCACCCCGACGCGCAGGCGGTGATCGGCGTGCCGCTCAAGGCGTCGCTGCCGGCCAAGCAGCTGCTCGAGTTCGAGGGCTTCCGCCATCAGGGCTATATCGACGTGTTCGATGGCGGGCCGACCATGCAGGCAGAGCGCGCACAGATCCGCACCGTGCGCGAAAGCAAGCACGTCCATTTGATCGCGATCAAATCCGTTTCGGCCAAACCGGCCTATATGGTGGCCAATACGGTGCTGGGAAATTTCCGTATGGGGTGCGCGGCGCTCGAAGAGCTGGACGGTGGCGTGGCGATGAATTCCGAAGCGGCGGATTTCCTGAAGCTCAAACCCGGTGATACGCTTCGCTATAGCGAAATATGACACAGGATCCTATCGAGGTCTTTCATCACTGGCTGACGCATGCCAGGAACCACAGCGCCATTCTGGAGCCGACGGCGGCCTGCCTGGCGACGGTGGGAGAGGTCGGCCAGCCCTCGGCGCGCATCATTCTGATCAAGCATTTCGATGCACGCGGCTTCGTGTTCTATACCAATATGGAAAGCCGCAAGAGCCGCGAGCTGGCGGCGCATCCGAAGGCGGCGCTGTGCGTGCACTGGATGCCGCTCAGGAAACAGGTGCGTATCGAGGGAGTGGCCGAGCGTGTGGGCGAGGCCGAGGCGGATGCCTACTTCGCCATGCGCCCGCGTGAGAGCCGCATCGGCGCCTGGTCGTCGCGGCAGTCGGAGGTGCTAGAAAGTCGTGAGACGCTGGTGCAGGCCGTGGCCGATACCACCCGGCGTTTCGAGGGCCATGAGGTGACCCGTCCGCCGTTCTGGTCAGGCTGGCGCATCGTTCCCGCCGTCATCGAATTCTGGGAAGAAGGCGAGCATCGCCTGCACAACCGCATCGTGTATACGCGCCGGGGCGATGGGTGGGAAATCAGCTGGCTTTATCCTTAAAGGCCGGGAAGAGAGACTCCGCCAGCCTGAGGCGGCAAGCCCGGCAGCGGCGGGCGCTCATTATCATTTAATGGTATTTCCCGACGGCGCAGATGCTCGTCGCGGAATTCGCGCAGCAGCGCCATGGCATCCGTTTCATCATCGGCGATATGGATATTGCGCTTCCTTAGTCGCTTCCGATCATCTTCCGTCAGGCTGAAATCCGCATCGAAGGTTTTTCCCAGCAGCGCGCCGATCAGCGACTGCCAGCAGCGGCCGTCATCGTTATTGATAGCGGTATTGCAAATGATAATCGGTTTGTTGGACTGCTTGCCGTCCACCAGAAGTTTGACGGCAGCGAACTCCTGCACCGTTCCGGCGCCGCCTTCCATCACTACGAACGCATCCGATTCGCTCTCCAGAAACTCCATGCGCTTGTAAATGGTAGGGGCCAAGTGAAAGCGATTATAGCCCTGCGGAATGTTGCCGCTCTCGGTTTCGCGGTACAAGATTACCGGCGTCGAGGAGCCTGTCAGATAGCCGCCATTTTCCACCGGCATATGGCGCTGATGGCCATTGCTGCCATGAATTTCGTTGCGCCAGTCGTTCACGCCGTCGGTGATCGCGCCCATCATGTAACGGTCGCCGGCGCCGCAGACGACGCCGAAATCATTGCTGGCGAGCGCATAGCTTAAATGGCGGGTACGCTTCAGGTTCAGGTCGTTCTGCGAGGCAGAGGAGCAGAAAATAGCCACGTTGAACTTATCGTTCTTCCTGCCCACCGTTTCGCCCATTTTGATGGATTGTGCCTTCGTTGCGCGATAGGGGCGGATCTTCATGGCTCCGCTGTCGGGCAACGGCGGGATATCGTAAGACGCATGACGGCCTTCGTGATGATCTCCCTGGCCGTCGCGCTTGTGCTTCAGGAAGTCGACCAGCTGCTCTTCGGTGGTCATGACTTCGATGAGGTTGCGTGGATCGTAATGCGGCGCCGAGCCGTTTTCGACGTTGGGGGGATAAAAGCCGATTCTGCCGCCGATCAGCCGCCGCTGCATCAGGTCATTGATCAGGGCAAGCGCTGCATCCGCTCCGTTATTCGGATTGTAAATGATCAGCGGCTTGTCGAAGCTGTTCACTTCCAGCTGTTTGGAGACGATGCCCGTGGACAGGGCGAAAAGCTGCTCGAGCAGCGCATGAAACATATGATCATCGCCCGCCGCGGCGCCTTCCTGTTTTCCCCATGGCCCGAAAATCCAGGCATCCGTTTTTTTCAGCAGCTCGTTATCGAGATGATCCAGTTTTGTATCCTTGAAAGTGGAGGTTTCCACTACGGAGGTTTTAGTGCCGTTATTCTTTCCGAGCTTCGCCTCGATGCGGGCCTTCCAGGATTTCTGCCCCTCCGGATTCACGATGCCGACATGGAAATGGTCAAGATGCCTGGGCCTGCCGTTCTGCTTGCCGGCCGCGTGTCTTGCCAGCTGGCGTATGATATCGGCGCGCTCGCTGAGCTTGATCGTGTAGTTATATTTACGCCTTGTTTCTGGGTCCTCTTCATCGTCGAGCGTGGCGTAGGTTTTGTCGTTGAAGCCGCTGTTATTGTAATGCAGCGTGCTTGCCAGTGCCGGAAGGCGGTGCTGCGGGGAGAGGATAACATCGGCATTCGGTTGCGGAGAAAACGTGAGGCTGCCTTTGTTGAGGGACTCCAGCTTGAACGGCTCTTCCAGCGTTTCTTCCACATAATGTCCCTGACCGGCATCGGAATAGCGCGGCTGCATTTTATGGATCACCAGCACCGAGCCCGATTCAAAACCGAGCGGCTGCTCCCAGCGTGCAACGGGATCGCCAGTCATTTTCTGCGCCAGCCTGTCCAGCCCTTTTTGTACGCGCCTGAAAAAGGCCCGTTCGCCGCCGCAATCCATGAGAACGGGGCCGAGCTCGACATCGGGAAAGCAATCTACCAGGTGAAACTCGGTATTGCCCCTGGCATGCTCCTGTTCTACGCGCTTGAGCAGTTTTTCGCGGTGCACTTCCAGCCCGGTCCAGTCGAACATGTTGTCGTCAAACAGTGTTCGGGGAAGGCCGGTGATTCTAAGGCGGGAGTCTTCCGTCGCCACATAAACGGGTTTATTGGGGCTGATACCCAGCTTTTCGTAATGCGACTGGAAAGCCTTGTCGATACGCGTGCGGCGGTAGAAGTCCTTGAAGGTGAGCACGGCCTGTTCGGCTTTTTTCTTGGCGTTCTTGTCGGAAGCGCCTTCGTCCTCGTCGGGGCTGTTGCAGGTTTCGGTGATGGCGGCAAAGGGCTTGAATTCGATCGGCAGCCCCTGCGCCTGTGCGGCCATGGTGAAATAGCGGATTTTCTCATGGGTAGTGGTCGACAGGTAGATGACGCTGCCCGCCGGAATGTCGAATTTCTTATGCCCGTTCGTGCTGCTTTTGGCCATATGCTGCGTATCAGGAGGATAGTGTAGCCTACTATAAATGCGTATTTATCCTTTCTTCAGCAAGGGAATTTTTATGAAAAATTTATGTCAGTTGCGACAGCGCATGAATATGTTGCTATAAGTTATTTTCAAATATGGGAAATCTCCTTGCGCCATACAGGAAGTGGTCGTTAATATGGCACGATGACGGCATTCTCCAAAGATGAGCGGGAAGCGATCTACCGCGTGATCCGCGAACGGCGCGACATACGCCGTTTTCGCTCCGATCCCATAGCGGAACCTGTTCTGGAGCGCCTGCTGGCGGCGGCGTCGCAGGCGCCTTCGGTGGGCTACATGCAGCCGTGGAACTTTCTTCTCATACGCGACATGGAGGTGCGCCGGCGCATCCACCGGGAGTTCCTTGCCGCCAATGAAGAAGCTAAGGAGCTATTCGAGGGCGAGCGCCAGGCGCAGTACGCCCGGCTCAAGCTGGAGGGCATACTGGAATCGGCCCTGAATCTCTGCATCACCTGCGACCGCAGCCGCTTTGGCCCGGTGGTGCTGGGCCGCACCTGCCAGCCGGACATGGATTTGTTCAGCACGGTTTGTGCCGTGCAGAATTTGTGGCTGGCGGCACGTGCCGAGGGCGTCGGGGTGGGCTGGGTCAGCATTATCCGGCAGGAGGCGCTGCGGAGGATTCTCGAATTGCCTGATCCGGTGGTGCCGATCGCTTATCTGTGCGTGGGCTATACGGATGCGTTTCCCGCCGAGCCAGAGCTTAAAACAGCGGGTTGGTTGCCGCAGCTGCCGCTGTCGGATTTAGTATTCCATGACGGCTGGGGGCGGCGGAAGGCATAAACGATCAACTGGAAGCGGTGCCGCCGGCGGCCGTGACAGCGCTCCCGGCCGTGCTCGAGATATTACGCCACTGGCTGACGATCTGCTGCATGTAGCTGCTGGCGTTGGCCTGTTCCGATGAATTGCCGAAAAGGTTATTATCGGTGGGGCTGTTGATGCCGTTCAGCGCATCGACCAGCACCTGCGTCGGGTCGAATTTCTTTGCCTGATCTTCGAGAGAGAGCTGGTCCGGGGACAGCCCGGCCGCCTTGAGGTCGTTCTGTATCTGGTTATAGGTATCCTGGGTAAAGGGCGCATCTTTGTACTTAGCCAGGATGGCGCTGATCTGCTGCTGTTGCTGTGGGCTAAGCACGAAGCCGCTGCCGGGGTTTAGCCCCGGTGCGGCAGTGCTGCCGCTGTTCATCTGGTTGAGAATGCTTTGCGCCTGCGGGCTCAAATCCACCAGGTCGGAAATGCCGGCGCTCGAATCCTGCGGGGCTGCCTGGCTCATGGCCTGTAACAGGCTGTTTGTGGCGTTTTTCGGGGTGCCGGCGGGCAGCTGGTAATAGGAATTGGAATAGAGGGAAGGGTCGAGAAGCGTGTTGATCATAAAAAATCCGGTAGTTGCTATGGTTAACCGAAACCCAAGCAATATCTATGCCATAAACCCGATGATTCTTTTAGCTATTTGCTTCCCGCAATGGTAAAATAAATCAGGAGAAAGTTATGGTAACCGCCATTTCCAGTTTCGACCCGCTGGCCTATCTGGACCAGGTGAAGGGCATCAAGCCTCCTGCCTCAACGGCCGGGACGTCCGGCAGCGCACCGTCTTCCAGCTCAACCACGTCCTCGCAAAGCGGGCAGGGAACCTCTTCCACGCCATCCGATCTGCTGGGCCTGCCCTCCAACGTGCTTTCCTTGTTACAGGAAACCAGTCCCGATTCGTCGAACAGCCTATTGACTTCCGCCCTGTTCGACAGCAGCAGCGCCGCATCCTCCAACCCGCTTTCTGGCCTGTACGCCACGCTGCTTTACAATCAAACGCAGACCCTGCCGTATCAGAGCGCGATCGCGGCTGTGCAGACACCGCCGGCGGTCATCAGCGCCTCGCTTCCGAATGCCATCCAAAGCTATAACAACGTCCTGAACGCCAACAACCAGACGCTGCTGCAGAACGCACAGGCGGCGCTAGCGGCCAATAATGGCGCCCTGCCGCTGACCGCCTGATTTTTCCTTCACGGTTTCCACAAAACTGGTTATGCTGCGCTGCATGAAACGCGCTGCTATCATTCTGGTGCTTTTAGCCACGGCCGGCTGCGAGATGATCGTACCGCCGTGGAAAGTGGCATCATTGGAGGAGAAGGCCGATCAGCCGGTCACCTGCGCCGCCGGGGCCGATTGCGATGAGAAATGGGGCAGGGCGCGACAATGGGTGAGGAAACATTCCCGGCTGCAGATAGAAAAACAGACAGACAGTCTGCTGCAAACCGCCAAGTCACTCAACCTGAGCCCCGATGTGGCCTTTGTCATCACCAAGGTGCCGCAGGGCAACGACACTTACCTGATTACCTATCAGGCTGACTGCGACGACTGGATGGGGTGCGATCCGGCGCTGCTTAAGCTTAAGGCAAGTTTTGTCAACTTCGTGATGTATGGCAAAAAATAACCATTCGGCTTTTACAGCTGCTCATCGATGGGCAGGATGCCGAACAGCCAGTCGGTGATGCGTCGCATGGCGCCGGCTTCCGGGTCGCTGCCGAAATATTCCATTTTTCCGTTTTTCTTGGTGATCCATTCGATGCGGCCATCTTTGAGTTCCAGCCGATAACTATTCTCGGGTGAAATGGCATGTTCAAATATGCCCGCCGCCTGACCGGCCAGCGCCGGGCTATGGATGACCAGCACCTGCTCGGTATTGAACTGGATCGAGCGCGGATCCATGTTGAACGATCCTACCACAAGGTCGCGCCGATCAATGATATAGACTTTGGCGTGCAGGCTGGCCTGCGATGATGCCTTGAACATGCGCCGGGGCAGCTTGCCGCCGATGGCCTTGAGCTCATACAGCTCGATGCCACCGGAAAGCAGGGCGTGGCGGTAATGGCTGTAGCCAGCATGCACCATCACCATGTCGGTGGAGGCCAGCGAATTGGTCAGGATGCGCACGTCCACACCGCGCCCGGCGATGGCCAGCAGCCAGCGGGTGCCGTCGTCCAGCGGCACGAAATAGGGGGTGATGATGATAAATTCGTTGCCGGCGTGGCGTACCAGCTGGCCCAGCGTATCCTCCGGCTTGCTGGTGGTGTCCTTGGGCGGCGTTTCTATCTTGAGTGGATTGTCAGCCACCAGCTCGGCTTTCGCCCTCACCAGCGGCAGGCTGAACAGAGAGAAATTCCTGAGCATTTCACCCGAGGTGGAATGCAGCATGTCCTGCCGGTGCTGCCGCCAGTCGTCGTGGAGGGCGGCGATCTTCTGCGGATCGAGCGGCGGTATGGCCAGCGCCTCTAGGGGATAGGATTCAGCGCTGTTCCAGTACGTATCGAAGCTCTGCGACATGCGGCTGACGATTGGCCCGGCCGCCAGCACGTCCATGTCATGGAAGGCGCGCTCGCTGCTGGCGTCGAAATACTCGTCGCCGAGATTGCGCCCGCCCATGACTGCCATCTGGTTATCGGCGATCAGCGCCTTGTTGTGCATGCGCCGCGTCAGCGCGTCCCTGTCGGCGATGGCGTTGGTGATGAGTGCCAGCGGTGTCTGGTCATTGGTCACATAGGGATTGAACACGCGGATCTCGATATTGGGATGGGCGTTGAGCGCCGCCACGCCTTTTTTGAAGTCGTCGAGATTCCAGTCGTCAAGCAGCAGCCGCACGCGCACGCCGCGGTTGGCGGCGCGCCAGACGGCGTCGAGCAACAGCTTGCCCGTGGAGTCGTCGCGCGTGCTAAAATATTGCAGGTCGACGCTGCGCTCAGCCGCTTCCACCAGCCCCAGCCGCGTCAGAAAGGCATCCACGCCGTTGGGCAGCAGATGGAAGCCCGACTCATCGTGCCGCAGGTGTAGCGCTGCCGCTGTCCCCAGCCGGGTATCGGCGGTGGCGGAAGCCGGCACGGCATAGGTGGGAGTGCGCTCGAACGCGGTGACAGGCGGGCGACCCGCACATCCTGGCGCCAGGCAAAGCAGGACAAGCGCCAGCGCCGACGCTATACCGCATGGTAGGTGAAAACGCATATTCCATCAAAGCGAAACGCGCCGGCAAGGGAGGCAGCCGGCGCGTCCGGGCAATAAGGGAAGGTGGGTTCCGTTATTGCGAGGCGGAATTATCCTGTGAATCATCCTGCATCTCGTTCTCATGATGCCGGAGGATTTTCTTGTCGGCTTTCTTTTCCATCTTTTTTTCGGCGATGGCGGTCTTGTCGGCACCGATCTTGGTGCTGTCGACGGCCTGCTGGCCGTAATCGCCGTTGGCCTTGTCCATTGCCTTGTTGGCACGGTGCCTGGCGAGCTTCTGGCGATCTTTCTTGAGCGCCTGGTTATCCTTGGCGATAGCCTGTTGGTCCGCCTGCACGTCCTGCGCGTCTTCCGACACGCTGTCGGCCAAAACCGGCATGGCGGTGAGGGTGGCGGCGAGAGCGGCGACAATAGCGATCGTTTTCATAATCAGTCCTTTCGATGAGGTTTAAATAACATGAAACAGATAGAGCAGAATAATGATCGGGATGGGTATGCC
>JAGWLJ010000288.1 GCA_028873275.1 Pseudomonadota bacterium | reverse complement strand
CGACCATGCCGCAGCGCCTATCAATTCGCGATGAGCAACAGATTCGGAAACTATAAAAAACTTATGTGACGGGATTAGAGCCCGAGCAGGCTTTTTGCAAAATCGGCGGCGTGGAAAGGCTGCAGGTCATCGATGTTTTCGCCGACGCCGATGGCATGGATGGGCAATTCGCTCTGTCTGGCCAGCGCCACGACGATACCGCCCTTGGCGGTGCCGTCGAGCTTGGTGACGATCAGGCCGGTCACCTGCACCAGTTCCTTGAATGCCTGCACCTGCGACAGCGCATTCTGCCCGGTCGTGGCGTCAAGCACCTGCACGACGTGATGCGGCGCGGATGCATCCACTTTCTTCAGCACCTTGGCGATTTTCTGAAGCTCTGCCATCAGGTTGGCCTTGTTCTGCAGGCGGCCGGCCGTATCGATCATCAGCACGTCGGCGTTTTTGGCTTTCGCCTGCTCGTAGGCGCGAAACGCCACGCTGGCCGGATCGGATTCCGCCGGGCCGGTGACGACCGGCGTGCGCGAGCGTGCCCACCAGGCCTGCAATTGCTCCACCGCCGCCGCGCGAAAGGTATCGGCCGCCGCCAGCATGACTTTCAGCCCCTGCCGCTGGTATCCGGCCGCCAGCTTGCCAAGGGTGGTGGTCTTGCCGTTACCGTTGACGCCCACCATCATAATCACCGCCGGCTTGTGCGAGCGGTCCGGCACCAGCGGCACTTCCAGCGGCGCAAGGATTTTCGCGATCTCGTCGGCCAGAAACTGCCTGACCATGTCCGGCTCGATGTTTTTATCGAAGCGCTGCTTTGCCAGCCCCTGCGTCAGCTCGGCGGCGACCTGAACGCCCAGATCGGCCTCTATCAGCAATTCCTCCAGGCTTTCTACCGAGGCGCCGTCAAGCCGCGCCTTCATGAAAATGCCGGCAATGCCCTGCCCCAGCCTGTTCGATGATTTAGAAAGGCCCGCCTTGAGCCGGGCGATGAAGTTCATGCCGCCTCGCCCTGAAGATCCGCCGTCCCCGCCGCCCTGACATAGGCGCTCACCAGGCTTCCCGGTTCGCAATCCTTATCCAGCTGCACCATGGCGAAATGGGGGCTGCGCCCCTGGCGTTCTTTCTCCACCAGTACCTCGATGGTTTTCCCCACCTGCGACTGCATACAGGCCGCCAGCTGCCTGTCGCCGGCTGCCCGCAATCTCGCGGCGCGCTCCTTGCGGATTTCCTTGGGCACCTGCGGCATGCGCGCCGCCGGTGTGCCCGGACGCGCCGAGTAAGGAAACACATGCAAATAAGTCAGCCCCGCCGCCTCCACCAGGTTCAGCGTATTGGCGAACATCTCTTCCGTTTCGGTTGGAAACCCGGCGATGATATCGGCGCCAAACACCACGTCCGGCCTTAAGGCGCGCACCTTATCGCAGAAATCCAGCGCGTCGCGGCGCAGGTGGCGGCGCTTCATGCGTTTCAGCACCATGTCGTCCCCCGCCTGCAGGCTGATATGCAGATGCGGCATCAGGCGCGGCTCCTCGGCGATCAGGCGGTAAAGATCGTCATCCACCTCCACCGCGTCGATGGAAGACAGGCGCAGGCGCGGCAGCTCCGGCACGAGATGGAGCAGGCGGCGCATCATCTGGCCGAGCGTAGGAGCGCCAGGAAGGTCCTTGCCGTAATCGCTGATATCGACGCCGGTCAGCACCACTTCCTTAAACCCCGCCTCGACCAGCTTCTGCACTTGCGCGACGATCTCTCCCATCGGCACCGAGCGGCTGGGCCCGCGGCCGTAAGGGATAATGCAGAAGGTGCAGCGGTGGTCGCAGCCGTTCTGCACCTGCACGAAGGCACGCGCCCGTCCCTCGAAGGAGGTCACCAGATGCGAGGCGGTTTCCTTGACCGACATGATATCGTTGACCAGCGCCTTTTCCGTAGGCGCCAGCGCGAATTCATAGCCGCTCTTTTCCAGCTTTTCCTGGTTGCCGATGACCTTGTCCACCTCGCTCATGCCGGTGTACATGTCGGGATGCACCTGCGCCGAGCAGCCGGTTACGATGATTTTTGCGCCGGGGTGTTCCTTGCGC
>JAGWLJ010000287.1 GCA_028873275.1 Pseudomonadota bacterium | reverse complement strand
CAGTTACAACTGTATCGCCTGTTACTCGCGCGCATCTATCCGGAAAAAACCGTTCATTGCGGGCTGCTGTGGACATCGGTTGCAAAAATGACAATGCTCGCCGGCGATGCACAGCTTGACGAAGCGGTGACGAGTTCCTACATTCATTAGACTAACCGAAAGGAACTCCTATGACCCTGCATGTAGACGACAGCGAATTCGACACCAAAGTCCTGAGAGCCTCCGGCCCGGTGCTGGTGGATTTCTGGGCGGAATGGTGTGGCCCGTGCCGCCAGATCGCGCCGGTGCTCGATGAAATCGCCAGCGAAAAAAGCGGCAAGCTCACCATCGCCAAGGTGAATATAGATAAAAACCCGAACACCCCGCAGAAATACGGCGTGCGCGGCATCCCGACGCTCATCCTTTTCAAGAACGGCCAGCCCGCCTCCACCAAGGTCGGCTCGCTGCCCAAGAGCAAGCTCGTTGAGTGGATTGATTCTGTCATCTAGCCCGCCGCGCGCGGCGAGCCCCGGCATGTCCATCGGCGCGGAGGTTTCCGGCCTTGCCGAGGAATTCGGGCTGACCGCAATCACCGCTGCAGAAATCGAATTTTATCTTTCCTCTGCTCCGTCGGATGCGTTCTGGGATACGGTGAAATCCGCCTGCGCGGTGGAGGGCATCCGGCTTTTCAAGATCGAAAAGGAAAGGGGCAAAGAACAGTACGAAGTGGCGCTGCGTCCTGAAGACCCGCTGCTTACGGCGCGGCATGTCACCGCCGTCAAGGCGGTGCTCGACGATGCTGCCACCCGGCACGGGCTGATAGTGGATTTCGCGGCGCGGCCGTTTGCCGAACAGCCGGGCAGCGGGCTTCACATCCACGTGCACCTGCTGGATGAATCGGGCAAGCGCGTATTCTTCAAGAATGACGAAATTATCAGCGATGCGCTGAAATTTTCCATCGGCGGGTTACTCGCGACGATGAAGGATTACATGGGCGTGTTTGCGCCGGGCGTGGAATCGCTGGCGCGGTTTACGCCTGGCGGCAATGCGCCGCTCACCGTAAGCTGGGGCGCCAACAACCGCACGGTGGCGGTGCGGCTGCCTGACAGCGAGCATGACGAAAAACGCATCGAGCACCGCGTCGCCGGTGCCGATGCCGACCCCCGCAACGTCATCGTCGCCATTCTTGCCGGAATCCGCTACGGGCTTCAAAACAAATGCGACCCCGGCCAGCAAATCTATGGTGATGCCGGGCTGGAGATGTACGGACTGCCGAAACTTATCTGATTGCCTTTGCCAGTTCGGTAACGAACCCTGCCGCCGCTTTTACCGCATGCGTTTTGTCTTTCTGGTGTGCGACGGCGTCGACCAGCGCCGAGCCAACCACCACCGCATCGGCGGCGCGCGCGGCCTCGGCGGCCTGCTGCGGCGTCTTGATGCCGAATCCGGCGGCCACCGGCAGCTTTGTATATGTCCTGATGCGATCCACTTTATTTTTTAGCTCTCTGGCGTCTGCCGCTTTCGCGCCGGTGATGCCGGTGATGGAAATGTAATAGACGAATCCGCTGGCGGACCCGGCCAGCAGCTTCAGCCGGTCATCGCCGCTGGTGGGAGCGATGAGGCGGATAAGTTTTAGTCCTGTGCTATCCAGATGCGGGCGGATTTCCTGCTCTTCCTCCGGCGGCAGATCGACCAGAATCATGCCGTCCGCGCCTGCCGTCACCGCATCCTTGCAGAATTTTTCGCAACCGTAGCGATAGACCGGGTTGAAATAGCCCATCAGGATAACCGGTGTATCGGCATGTTTCTTGCGGAACTCACGCACCAGCTCCAGGATACCCTTCACCGTCGCGCCGCTTTTAAGCGCGCGCAGCCCCGCCGCCTGGATCACCGGGCCGTCGGCCATCGGATCGGAAAACGGCATACCGATCTCGATGATGTCCGCGCCCGCCTCCGGCAGCGCCTCCAGCACAGCGGCGGAAATGTTTGCATCCGGGTCGCACCCCATGACGAAGGTGATAAGCGCCGAGCGTTTTTCGGTGCGCAGTTTGGCAAAAGTATTTTCGATGCGAGCGCTCACAGTTCGACGCCC
>JAGWLJ010000286.1 GCA_028873275.1 Pseudomonadota bacterium | reverse complement strand
AAATGGGGAAAAGCCGCCTTCTGGCTATGGTTCATCGGCTTCTACACCGCCTTCATGCCGCTTTATGTGCTGGGCCTGCTTGGCATGACCCGCCGCATGCAGCATTACGACCGGCCGGACTGGTACCCGTGGCTCGTGGTGGCAGGGATCGGCGCGCTGATTATCCTCGCCGGCATTTTTTCTCAGATCATGCAGCTCTATGTCTCCATCCGAGATCGCGATCAGCGCCGCGACACTACCGGCGATCCCTGGGGCGGGCATACGCTGGAATGGGCTACCGCTTCGCCGCCACCCAAGTTCAATTTTGCCGTCTTGCCCGACGTAGCGGGCGAGGAGCCCTATTTCGGCATGAAAGCGCGCGCGACTCAGGAAAAGGTGGAGCGCTATGAGCCAATTGAGATGCCGTTGAGCAGCGCCACCGGCTTCGTCACCGCCTTCTTTGCCACCGCCACCGGCTTTGCCTTGATCTGGCATATCTGGTGGCTGGTGGGTATGGGGCTTTTGGGTGCCTACGTGACCTTTGTCATATTTGCCTGGCGTAATCGCGATGAAATTACCATTCCCGCCGAGGAAGCGGCGCGCCTCGACCGCGCCAACCGTGAGGCAAGGCGGCAACAGGAAGGAGTCCCGGCATGAGCACCGCCACCACGGCACGGCAAACCGGCCTCGATCCCTACCGCATGGGGCACGAGGACGACAGGGAACAGCACGGCGCGCCCGGCCATGGCACCGGCGGCCCGTCCTCCAAACGCATCATCATCGGCTACGGCTTCTGGATCTTTATCCTTTCCGATATCATCCTGTTCTCCGCCCTCTTTGCCACCTATGCCGTCCTCAAAAATGCCACCGCCGATGGCCCGGCAGCACGGCAGATTGTCGATCTGCATCGCGTCGCATGGGAAACCGGCTGCCTGCTGCTATCCAGCTTTATGTGCGGCATGGCGAGCCTGGCAGTTGTTCGACGCAGCCAGTTCTGGACGCAGGCAGCATTACTGATCACCGGCCTGCTGGGGCTGGCATTCGTGCTGCTTGAAATTTCGGAGTTCCGGGGCTTGGTCGAGCAGGGTTACGGCCCGACAAAAAGTGCCTTTCTCTCCGCCTTCTTCACGCTGGTCGGCTGCCACGGATTGCATGTCACGGTCGGGCTGCTTTGGCTCGGTACGATGATGGCGCAGTTCTTCTTTAAAGGATTCCGGCAGGATATCCGCCACCGCTTCCTGTGTTTCAGCCTGTTCTGGCATGCGCTCGATATTATCTGGGTGGCCATTTTCACCATCGTCTATCTGATAGGAGCGGTCACATGAATAATATTCACGCCAATTCCCCAGCGGAGTGGGACAGCGGTCCCGGCGATGTCGAAACCAGCGGCAATGATTTTGCCAGGAGCGCCTGGAGCTATGTGCTGGGGCTATTGCTGGCGGCGGGGCTGACGGGAGCTTCTTTCTGGGTCGTTCATACGGACGTGATTTACGGGCCGGGCGTGCCCATCGCCCTCATTGTGCTTGCCATCGCCCAGATGGGTATCCACCTCGTATTCTTCCTGCATATGACGGCCGACCCGGACAATACCAATAACGCGCTGGCGCTGGCCTTCGGCACCCTGATCTGCTGCCTGGTGATTTTCGGCTCGATGTGGATCATGTACCATTTGAATCACAACATGATGCCGATGAAAGAGCGACCGCCTCGTGACTCAGTGGGCACTACTGCTAAGTAGCAGCAATCTTAGTGCAAAGGCTCACCTGGAAATGCAGCGATTATAATTTCCAGCGGGCGCCGATGCGGCCGACAATGCCTTTATTGCTGCCCGCTCCGCCTTTATTGAGACCGAGATTAGCCTCCGCATCGCCGTAAAGATCGAGTCCTTCGTCCAGTGAGCGCACAAGACTGCCCCCCACCACGCCGTCCACATAATTATCGCCTCCGCTCGGGTCGAACGACATAGTGGTGCCTAACGCCTGCACATTTACTTTGTTGCCGCCAAGCAGGGTCTGCCCCTGGATGCCGGCGCGCAGGGCGGTTTTAAGCGTGCCTTGCTGCATGGGTTCAGGATCGAATCGCGCTTCGAGCATTA
>JAGWLJ010000031.1 GCA_028873275.1 Pseudomonadota bacterium | reverse complement strand
CGACGCGCTGGAGGATGTACACATGAATATCGAATCGGTCTTGAAAAACCGTATCGGCGAGGCGGCCGGCCGGCTGCACACGGCGCGCTCGCGCAATGATCAGGTGGCGACCGACCTGCGCCTCTATGTGCGCGATGCGATGGATGCGCTGGCCGCCGGACTCAAGGAATTGCAATCGGCGTTATTAAAGCGCGCGTCCGAGCATGCGGCCACCATCATGCCGGGGTTTACGCATCTGCAGGCGGCGCAGCCGGTGACGCTCGGGCATCATTTGCTGGCTTACGTGGAAATGTTCGGGCGCGACCGTTCCCGCGTGCGCGATGCGCGGGCGCGCATGAATGAATCGCCGCTGGGCGCGGCGGCGCTGGCGGGAACCTCGTTTCCCATCGACCGGAAGTTTACGGCGAAGGAACTGGGTTTCGATGCGCCGATGCGTAATTCGCTCGATGCCGTGTCCGATCGCGATTTCGCGCTGGAATTCCTGTCGCTGGTGGCGATTGCTGCGGTGCACCTGTCGCGGCTGGCGGAAGAATTCGTGCTGTGGTCAAGCGCGCCGTTTTCCTTCATCCGCTTTTCCGACGCCTGGTCCACCGGCAGCTCGATCATGCCGCAGAAGCGCAATCCCGACGCCGCCGAGCTGGTACGCAGCAAGGCCGGGCGCATGTTTGGAAACCTGATGGCGCTGCTGACGGTGATGAAGGCGCTGCCGCTGGCCTATAACAAGGACATGCAGGAAGACAAGGAGCCCCTGTTCGATACGGCGGATAATATTTTGACCTGCGTGCAGGCCATGCAGGGTATGGTGCTGGATTTCACGGCGCATGCGGAGGAGATGGCGTGGGCAGCCGGCGAAGGCTACGCCACGGCCACCGACCTGGCCGACTGGCTGGCCAGGGAACTGAAAATGCCATTCCGGCAGGCGCATCATGTTACGGCGCGGGTGGTACAGATGGCTTCCGATAAAGGCAAAGCGCTCGAGGCGCTGACGCTCAGGGAATTACAGTCTGTCGAGTCCGGAATAAAGCAGGATGCGCTTTCGGTGCTGCGCGCTTCGGCCTCGGCGGCCAGCCGCCGGAGCTTCGGCGGCACTGCGCCCGGTAATGTCAGGAAGGCCATTGCTGAGGCGAGGAAGAAGTTTGGGTTATGAGGACGGCACTACTCGTCTTGCTGGCGCTTGTCCTATCCGCCTGCGGCTATAAAGGATCGCTCAAATCGCCGGCGCAGATCGAGCTGCAGCAGGAAAAGCAGGCGAGGAAGCAGGCCAAGGAATCGCAGAACCCCAGCCCTGCTCCGCCGCCGGCGACCGGAATCGTGCAGTCGCCGGTGGGCGACCAGCCGCCAGTGCAGCAGCCTTCAATGCAAAGCGGCGATGCGATGTCGGCGCCGGAGCCTTCGGAAAAGAAGTAATGGATCATTTCCACTATAAGAACGGCGTCTACCACGCCGAGGATGTACCGCTCGACCGGCTGGCGCAGGACATCGGCACGCCGTTTTACTGCTACTCCACGGCGACGCTGACGCGGCATTATCAGGTATTCTCCGGCCATTTTCCCGGCGCGAAGATCTGCTACGCCGTCAAGGCCAACGGCAATCTGGCGATCCTGAAAACGCTGGCCAAACTCGGCAGCGGTGCCGACGTGGTATCGGAAGGTGAGATACGGCTGGCGCTGGCGGCGGGGGTCAGGGCGCAGGACATCGTGTTTTCCGGCGTGGGGAAAACGGCCGGAGAGATGGCCTTCGCGCTCGAGAAGGATATTTTCCAGTTCAATGTCGAGTCGCTGCCGGAGCTGGAATTGCTCAGTGAAGTGGCGATTGCCAGAAAGACGAAGGCGAGAATCGCCGTGCGCGTCAATCCCGATGTCGATCCGAAAACCCACGCCAAGATCGCCACCGGCCACAAGGCCAGCAAATTCGGCATCGGCATGGATCAGGCGATGGCCGTGTATAAGCGGGCGGCGCAGCTGAAAGGCATTACGGTGCAGGGCGTGTCGGTGCATATCGGCTCGCAGCTGACCCATCTGGAGCCATTCGCGCAGGCTTTCGCCCGCGTGCGGGCCTTTGTGGGCGAATTGCGCGCGCAGGAAATTGCTATCGCTACGCTCGACCTCGGCGGCGGGCTGGGCATCCCCTACGGCAAGGAAGAGCTGCCGCTTCCCGACGCCTATGCCGATATCGTGCGGCGCGAAACGGCGGGGCTCAACTGCCAGCTGATATTCGAGCCGGGGCGCGTGCTGGCCGGTAATGCGGGGATACTGGTGACGCGCGTGGTCTATGTGAAGGAAAACGAAGGGCGGTTCTTCGTGATCGTCGATGCCGGGATGAACGACCTGATCCGCCCGGCGCTGTATGAGGCCTATCATGGCATCGTTCCGGTCATCGCGCCTACCGGCGATGCGCCGACCGAGTTGGTGGACGTGGTGGGGCCGGTGTGTGAAACCGGCGATATTTTCGCCGAGCAGCGGCTGCTGAAAGTGCCGAAGGCAGGCGACCTGCTGGCGTTTCGCTCGGCCGGGGCGTACGGCGCGTCCATGTCCTCCACCTATAATGCGCGGCCCTTGGTGGCCGAGGTGATGGTCAACGGCTCACAACGTGCTGTTGTCAGGAGGCGACAGACTTACGAGGAGCTGCTGGCGCGCGATCAGCTGCCGCAGTGGCTGTGATCAGCGGCCCCGGCCGCCATTGGCGCGTTTATGGTCATTGTCGTTGACGTAATTCATCAGCGGGTCCAGGTCGTCGTGCGCGTGCACGAAATTCGCCGATAGCGTGGCCTTGTCCGGTATGGGAAGATCAGCGAGCGAATAGGCATTGTCGCGCAGCGCTATCTCCAGCGGGTCGATGCGGCCGGGTTTCCTGCCTGCGCTGCGGGCCCTGAGCATCTCCACGGCTTCGATGGCGGCCTGCGGGGCGAGGGTGATCTTGGTGGGGTACATGATGATCTTCCTGCGTATTTTTTCCTTCGTCGTTTCGTGGCGGCGCTGCTCGAGTGAATCCTGAAAATTGAGCGTGTGCCGGACAATCATGCCGACAGGCTTGATCGGGTGGAGGAAAGGGGCGACGTGATGCAACCGGTCAGCGATTTTGGAAAGCCGCCGTTTCTCTTCTTCCTTGCTGATGGAGCGGGTCCATTTCATGGGGATATCGCGGCTGCGCGAGCTCAGCGCTTTTTCGTCGATATGGGAGGCCTCCGCACCCGGCGCGTAACAGAATGCGTCGTATTGGCCAAGACCGGGACAGAACATGCAGCCATGGTCAGCCAGCATGACAAAGAACGGCTCGCGGTGCCGCTCGGCAAGTGCCGACGCTACAAAAATGCCCATACCGCGCCGATAAGCCATGATTTTTTCGCCTTTCTCCGGCTTCGTTATGGCGGCGCCACCGTCGCCTGCCGACTGAACAACCTGGCTGAAGGGCGGCGATACCTCTCCATTGTCAAAACGGATCTCAAAATGCCCGCCGGCCAATGAACGAATGCCTTTCTTGCGGACTTTACAGCCGGTGAGGATGCTCAGGTTTCCTTTTTTCTCTTCCTCAAGGAGCAGGTGCTCGATCATGGGGAGATAAAGCGCGATATCGAGCCCGGGCTCCTGGCTCTGGAAGCCGCCGGCAACGTTTTTGAATTCGCGTGCTTCAAGCTCGGCGCGGGAGAGCGGCTTATAGAAACTGCCTTCCTCCGGCATGCCGAACAATGCTTCGGCGGCGGCAGTTTCACTCCAGCCGCGCGCGGCTCGTATGCGGTCGAACTGCAGTTGGTATTGCTGGCGGATGCCATCATAAAAATGCAGGTATTTTTCGACGGTCAGGTATTTGAACTTCCCCTCATCGTCGGTAAACAGGGTAATGCCGTCGGCGGTGACCCAATGGCCTTTGCGGCTGGCCTTGTGCCAGTTTTTGCCGTCGATGCTGATCCAGGCGTGATCGTCAGGATCGGCTTTCATCCATGTGCCGTTGGCCAGCGCGATGGGCTGGCGCGAGGCAATGCGCTCGCCAAGCGACTGCGTTTCCTGCGCCACCAGAAACTTCATGGGCTTGCACCGCGTATAGATATTCCGAGGCATCAGCAGCTTCCAGATCAGCGCGCCGGTGAGGCAGTCCTTTCCCGTCGGCGGGTCGAGCGGGTATTCGCCGCCCAGGTGCAGGCGGGCGGCGCTCAGACTTGATCCGTCGAAAAGCGATTTTCTGGCTTCATATAGAGTGACGCGGTATTGCGGGCGGCCCAGCGCATCTTTCTGCCGGGCGGCGAACAGGGCCGTCAGGCAGCCGGCCAGCCCACCGCCCATGACGGCGATGTCTTCCGGCTTATAAGGTTCTGTTACGGGGTTGCCCTGGGTCATCGTTTTAATCATCGTTAAAAAACGTTGACCAAAATTAATAAAAACTAATTAATATTTAGTTAAAATAATATCTATTTAAGAACTTATATTGTAATGTATTGAATATTATACCGATTCAACAGCCCCGATATAGGGCAGCTCTCTGTAATAATTGGCGTAGTCGAGGCCGTATCCGACCACGAACCTGTCCGGTATCACGAAGCCGACGAAATCGGCGTGGATATCGACCGCCCGCTTGCCGGGCTTCTCCAGCAGCACGGCGATCTGGATGCTGCGGGCGTTGCGCTCCGCTACCAGCTGCCGGGCGAAATGCAGCGTGCGGCCGGATTCGAGGATGTCGTCGACGATCAGCACATCGCGTCCTTCAACGGTCTCCGTGAGGTCCCGCACAATCGTGATCTCGCCGCTGGAAACCGTTTTCGCGCCGTAGCTGGCGAGGGTGATGAAATCCACCTGCGGATGGGCGCCGGTCAGATGCAGGGCGCGGATTAAATCAGCCGTAAAGACGAAGCTGCCGCGCAGCAGCGACACGATCATCATGTCCGCCGGAAGTTTTGCGGCGATGGTTTCCGCCAGCGAGGATACGCGCCCGGCAATTTCGGCGGCGGATATCAGCACTTCGGTGGAGCAGGGTGGCCGGCGCGGCGTCATTGCGGTTTCCGGCGCAGCGACAGCTCGAGCGGATTACCCAGATCGACGATGAAATGCGTGGCGCTGGTGAAGGTGACCGGCAGATTGCCAGTGGAGAAAGGCAGCGATTCGGAAGGAGCCAGCAGCTTTCCCTTACCGTCGAAATCCCAGTATTGCAATGGCCGGTTATCCTCGCCGGCCAGGGTAACGCGCAGGACGGGCAGGGGGATGGGCCGGTCGCTCTCGTTGGTGATCTTGCCGCTGATTTCATAGGCCAGGTGCTGCGGATCGGCCAGCTTGACGAAGCCGATATCGGCCAGCAGCAGCCCCTTGCTGCGCGGAAAGCCGACCCAGCCGGGCATCAGCACGAGAAGCGTGAAGGCAATGGCGGCGATGCCGGCGACAACGGCTGACACGCGCAACCCGAGCGATACCGGATTGCGGCGCAGGGCAGGTAGATTGGAGCCGGGAGAAATGGGGCGGGCGTTGATGCTGTCGATGATCTTGTCGAGATCGTCCGGCATTTCTGCGGCCGCTTCGGGAGTGGCATGCCAGCTGTGCTGGCAGCGGGCGCAGCGCACGGTGCGCCCATCCGGCCCGACCGCCCGGCTGGGCACCGCGTAGCGCGCTTTGCATTCAGGGCATTGGAGAATCATAAGTCAATCCGGTTGCACTTGTCGCCATGATATAGCATATCTGGCGGCTGACAACTGCCAACTGCTGATGACCGGATGATCGCGCTTGAACATGTCGCCGTGGAGTACCTGCCCGGCAAGGAAATCCTCACGGATGTTTCGCTGGAGCTGAAGCGCGGCTCGTTTCATTTTCTTGCCGGCCCCAGCGGCGTCGGGAAAAGCACGCTGCTGGCGCTGCTCTCATTGCAACATCGCGCCAGCCGGGGGCGCGTGCATATGTTCGGCGAGGACGCGACCAACCTGCCGCGCAACGAATTGCCGCGCCTGCGCCGCCGCATCGGCATGGTGCGGCAGGATTACCGGCTGCTCGATCATCTGACGGTGGCGGGAAACGTGGCGCTGCCGCTCAAAGTCGCCGGCGAATCCCCGGAGGAAATCGACGGCAAGGTGAAGGAATTGCTGGCCTGGATCGGGCTGGGGGATTACGGCGACACCATGCCGGCCGCGCTTTCCGGCGGGCAGAAGCAACGCGCCGCCATCGCCCGCGCCGTCATCGCCAACCCGGACGTCCTGCTGGCCGACGAGCCGACCGGCAATCTGGACTCGGAGCTTTCGCTGCGCTTCATGTACCTGTTCGAGGCGCTGAACCAGGGCGGCACGACGGTCGTCAGCGCCACGCATGACGAGCAAATGATTTCGTTGTTTAATTACCCGGTGCTCAGGCTGAAGGAGGGAAAGCTGGCGCAGCTATAGCGTTCCGGAGGCTGTGCGCCGGTTGCGTTCAGCGGAAAGCCCGCGCTTTACTTCATTCCAGAGCGATTGCGTGGCAAATGACTCTTCCGAGCGCCGGTGCATCTCCCGTCCGGGATCGGGAATGCGGGCGCTATTGTATTTCAGTTTTCCCGCTGCCAGCTCCATAGCCAGCTGCGCCGATTGCTTGGGCGTAAGATCGGCCAGATGACCAGCCAGGAAACCTGCGTAAGCGGTATCTCCCGCTCCCAGCTCATAAATCCTGGTACCGTCGATGCGGGCGACAGGAACATCATCTCTGGAGTGCGGCGTTACCACGGTGGCGCCTTCCTTGCCGCGCGTGATGAAGGCAACGGCAGTCTTCTTTGAGGTCTTGCCTTCCCTGTTTTTGTATTTGTCGCGTTCGGCGATATCATGCTGGAGGCGCGTGATGGCATAATTGAAGTCGGTGGTTTCATAAATCCGCATCAGCTCTTCCTGATTGCCAAGCACCACGTCGGCGCTGGGGATCAGAAAGCGATAATTGTCGGTGGTCATGCTGTCGCTGAATTTGGCGTGGGTTGGAAGCGCCAGCCAGATTTCCTTATTCTGGTTCCACCGCTCAGCCACCATCTTGTCCGGCAGGCCGAATTCATCGG
The DNA here is from genome assembly GCA_028873275.1 of Pseudomonadota bacterium. GTDB lineage: Bacteria > Pseudomonadota > Alphaproteobacteria > Rickettsiales > SXRF01 > JABDCD01. Next base: position 3,119 of record JAGWLJ010000031.1, on the reverse strand, counting down.
GGGAGTTTTTCCGGCCGGAGCCCTTGTCTGTTTTTTCCCAGAGGGAACCCTGAACGAAAACGATATCGTGCTCGGGAAGTTTTAACTCCTGCGTGACTCTTCGCGGGGGGAAGAATTCCCTGTTGTTCCCAGGATAGGTGGCGATGGTGCGCTTGCCGTCCGCTTCGGTAAAAACGAAGGAAAGGGCGGACTTGGGCGCTTTGCCATCCGGATGCGTCATGGCGACGAGGTTGACCCCTGCATCCTTCAGGCCCCTGTTGATGATATGATCGTGCATGTCCTGCCCGGTCACTCCCATGAAATCGATGGCAACGGCGTCGCCGAGCAGCTTTTTCAGCGTGGTGAGCGTGTTGGCGGCCGATCCCCCCGGCTCGGTGCCGTTGGTCGGCAGCCCGGATACGGCTTCGGAAAGCGTGCGGAATTCTTCCTCGCTCAGCGCCACTTTCTGCCCGCGTCTGACGTTTTTTTTCTGTAATATGTTATCTAGTACCGTAGCGACGTTTTTATATTGCGGGCGAAGATGCGGTGAAACGCCATCCAAATCCTGCGGCAGCGGGATCATGATGTCGGCAATGAGAATGTCGCTTGAGAGAATTTTCTGCATGGCGTCCTTGCGATAATTGCGTTGCGAGGCTTCTATGAACCTTTGTTTTCAGAATAGCATAAATCTTATAATCATATATGAATATTTGATTACAGTTAAATCAAACCGCAACCATCAATTTCCTATGGATTATTTGCGCGATCCCGTTATATAGGTGCGGTACCAATCCTCAACCGGTCGTGGTTATGTCCAACGATAACCGTCCCTTATCGCCGCATCTGGGCATTTACCGGCCGCAGATTTCCTCGGTTCTCTCGATTCTTCACCGCGCCACCGGCATCGCCCTTTCGGCGGGCCTGATCCTGCTGGCCGGCTGGCTGTGGTCGGCGGCCTATGCCCCGGCGTCTTTCGCCTATCTGCACACGCAGCTGGAAACGCCGATCGGCCAGTTCTGTCTGATGGGGTGGGTCGCCTCTTTCTATTATCACCTGGGCAACGGTGTGCGCCACCTGTTCTGGGACATCGGACAGGGATTCACCATTCCGGTGATGACGCGCAGCGGCTGGCTGGTGGTGCTGTTCACCATCGCCATGACCGCCGGCACCTGGGGTTTCGTTTACGCGGCGGCGAGGTATTGATATGGCACATTCCTCCGATATGCGTACCAAACTGGCCCGGGTCAAGGGGCTGGGCGCTTCGCATCATGCCGTTGGTCACTGGTGGTGGCAGCGCGTGACGGCGCTGGCGCTGGTGCCGCTGTCGCTGTGGTTCCTGGCGTCGCTGCTGACGGCGCTGATGACGCCGGATGTCGTCAAGGTGGCGGAGTGGTTCGCCTCGCCGCTGCATGCGCTGCCGGTGGCGCTGCTGGCGGTGGCCGGATTCTGGCACGCCAAGCTGGGGCTGCAGGTGGTGATCGAGGATTACGTGCATGCGCCGGTGCCGAAATACACATTGCTGCTGATCAATGCGCTGGGCTGCTTCACACTGGCGGCGGTGTGCATCCTGGCCGTGCTCAAGCTGCATATGCTGGAAGCCGCGGCGGGGATGTGAGGAGGCAACATGAAAACATTAGTATATAGCAAGAAGATTATTAATTACGATACACTGCTGCCAGAACAACTTACTGAGGGCAGACAAGAGAGTATCACCTTTAGTGGAGTATATAGACAGGAAGCGGAAAATTTAACTGATACTGCCATACATAAGATGCAATATGCGGAACGCAGGGCGCTGCAGTCAGGAGTGCCTACAGCAATAGCTTTGCATCCGGAAAGTTCCTCCATTGCCTGGATATTTGAAACCACTCAGGATAACAAGGTAACGGAGAATCTAGTTACCTTTCTTAATCATCATCAGGTAGCATACAAACAGGTACATCAGCAGCCAATTGATGATCGATTCTTTTCCGATGTGTATAATATTATTGTCGACCTGCATGCATGGCCGGAGCGTTCCATGGCGATGTTGAATGATCCGCAGATAGGTGAATTCATGCCGCAGGAAGCCATAGACATGGCCAAACAAATGGTGGCTGCTCGCCACATTAATCAAACCACAGAGCAGAGAAGGCAGGCATCCCGATAATATGGCCGCTTACCCCATCATTGATCACTATAACGATGTCGTCGTCGTCGGCGCCGGCGGCGCTGGCTTGCGCGCCACCTTCGGCATGGCGGCAGCGGGGCTCAATACCGCCTGCGTGACCAAGGTTTTCCCGACTCGCAGCCATACCGTCGCGGCGCAGGGCGGCATCTCGGCGGCGCTGGGGAATATGGGCGAGGATGACTGGCGGTGGCATATGTACGATACCGTCAAGGGATCGGACTGGCTGGGCGACCAGGACGCCATCGAATACATGTGCAAGAACGCTATGGAGGCGGTGATTGAATTAGAGCATCAGGGCGTGCCGTTCTCGCGCACCGAGCAGGGCAAAATCTACCAGCGTCCTTTCGGCGGAATGACGACGCATTTCGGCAAAGGCACGGCGCAGCGCACCTGCGCGGCAGCCGACCGCACCGGCCATGCTATTCTGCATACGCTCTACACGCAGGCGCTGCGCCATAAGGCGCAATTCTTTATCGAATATTTTGCCATCGATTTGCTGATGGATGAAGAGGGGGCCTGCCGTGGCGTGCTGGCCTGGAATCTGGATGACGGCACGCTTCATCGCTTCAACGCGCATATCGTCGTGCTGGCCACCGGCGGCTATGGGCGCGCCTATTTCTCCTGCACCTCGGCACATACCTGCACCGGCGACGGCGGCGGCATGGTGCTGCGCGCCGGATTGCCGCTCGAAGATATGGAGTTCGTGCAGTTTCATCCCACCGGCATTTATGGCGCCGGCTGCCTGATCACCGAAGGCGTGCGCGGCGAGGGCGGTTACCTGGTCAACTCGCAGGGCGAGCGCTTCATGGAGCGTTATGCGCCGCATGCCAAGGATCTCGCTTCACGCGACGTGGTCAGCCGTGCCATGACCATTGAAATCCGCGAGGGCAGGGGTGTGGGGCCGAACAAGGACCACATTTACCTGCATCTCGATCATCTCGACCCGGAAGTGATTCATGAGCGCCTGCCC
>JAGWLJ010000285.1 GCA_028873275.1 Pseudomonadota bacterium | reverse complement strand
CGATCTCGGTGGTGTCGAGATTCTGGTTCAGCCTGACCATGTTTTCGAAGTAATCAGCGGCAATGCCCGCCGCCAAGGATACCGCGCCGACGCCGAACAAAACCTGCGCGCCCACCAGCGCAGCGCCCTCGATGGCTCCGGAATGCGCGAGTGCGCCGACTACCAGCGCGATGCCGGCGGAAATCATCGTTCCCGCAATCATGTTGAAGGCACGGCTGGCACCGCTCCATAGCATCCACAGTTTGCTGCGGCTGACGATTTTCTCACGCTGCTCCACGTATTCGCGGTCGCTGATGACCGGGCTTTCATTGAAAGGAAGTACCGGGCCGTTTCCCTGCAGCGTGCGCAGCAACGATTTGCGATCCGGTATTTTAGTCTCCTGCATTTCCGCCATGATATCCGCTCATTACAACTCTGCTCACTTATAATATCATCCGCATTATGGCGCGTCTTGTGAAGGTTTTATGACAGAAAAATCTTTGGACAAAATCCCGGCCGCTTACTATGAATTTATTCGATGATTCCCGCGTTTTATTCCATGCCGATTTCAACCCGCTATAATATATGAAAATAGTTATTCTTGGTTCCGGGGTTCTCGGCGTGACTGCCGCTTATGAGCTCGGGCGCCGGGGGCATGACGTTACCGTTATCGAGCGGCAATCGGAGAGCGGCGCCGAAACCAGCTACGCCAATGGCGGCCAGCTCAGCTACAGCCATGCCGAGCCCTGGGCCAATTCCTCGGTATTGCCCAAGCTCCCCAAATGGCTGTTTCGCTCCGATGCGCCCCTTGTGTTCCGCCCCCGCGCCGACTGGCCGATGATTCGATGGGGGCTCGGCTTCCTGCGCAACTGCACGTCCACCCGCGCGCATGTCAATGCCGTCAACCTGCTGCGGCTGGGGCTTTACAGCCGCCAATGCATGGAGGCTCTCTGCCGCCAGACCGGCATCGCCTTCGATTTCGCCAACCGCGGTATTCTGCATATTTACGGAACGGAGCATGATTTCGATCACGCCAGGCGGCAGAACGAGTTCCAGGCCAAGTTCGGCAGCGAACAAAAAGTGCTGACGCGCGAGGAATGCTTTGCGCTGGAGCCGGCGCTCAGGGTTACTTCCCGCTCCATTGTGGGTGGCATTCATTCCTTCATGGATGAAAGCGGCGATGCCTACCTCTTTTGCAAGAACCTTGCGAAGATCGCGGCGGAGCGCCACAAGGTGCAGTTCCGTTACGGCATTGCGGTAACCCAGCTTCGCGCCGAGAACGGCAGGATCGTCGCCGTGGACACCGACCAGGGAGAACTGCAGGCCGACGGGTATATCATGGCGATGGGCTCCTATAGTCCGCTATATTTGAGCCCTCTGGGTATCCGCCTGCCCATTTATCCGATGAAGGGTTACAGCGTTACCGTCGCGGCGAACGATGCCTGCCCGCAGCTCAGCATTACCGACGGCACGTATAAGATCGTGTTCAGCCGCCTGGGCAACCGGCTGCGCGTGGCCGGCACGGCGGAATTCGCCGGATATGATACTTCCATCAATGAAAAACGTGTGGCTCCCATCGTCAATGCCTCGCGGGCGCTTTTTCCACAAGCGGAGTGGGATCACAGGCTGCATACATGGGCCTGCCTGCGCCCTTCCACGCCGGACGGCCCTCCCGTTCTCGGCCGCACGCCTTATTCCAATCTTTTCCTCAATACCGGCCACGGCACGCTGGGATGGACGCAGGCAGCCGGTAGCGCTGCCATTGTGTCCGATATTATCGAGGGAAAACCGCCCGCCGTCATGTTGCACGGGCTTACCATGGAGCGATATGTATGACACTTCCCGTCAAAGAAATATTCTATGACTGGTTCGGCGCTAACGCCTGGCTGTTTGAAAAAATCAACGCTGTTCACGGCGATTTCTACGACAGGGCCATGCTGCTTCTGAGCGATATCGGCGATCATCACCATTTCATGCCTTACCTGATCGCGCTGGCCGCATGGTCGGCGCTGGGGTTGGGCATCGGCAAAGTGCGCGGCAAAGGCGGCGCGCGGCATTACATCGCCGCGTGGCTGGGCGTGTTCGCCGTGCTGGCGGCGGGGTATGCCGCC
>JAGWLJ010000284.1 GCA_028873275.1 Pseudomonadota bacterium | reverse complement strand
GGTGTACATCGATAATCTTGGCGCGGCCATTGATATCGGGATTGGGGACGGTAATCTGCCGTTCGAAGCGGCCGGGGCGCAGGAGCGCCGGGTCAAGCACGTCGGGACGGTTGGTGGCGGCGAGGATGATGACTGATTCATTGGCCTCAAAGCCATCCATCTCGACCAGCAATTGGTTTAAAGTCTGCTCGCGCTCGTCATTGCCGCCGCCGAGTCCCGCGCCGCGATGGCGCCCAACGGCATCGATTTCATCGATGAAGATAATACATGGTGCTGATTTCTTGCCCTGTTCGAACATATCGCGTACGCGGCTGGCACCGACGCCGACGAACATCTCCACGAAATCCGAGCCGGAAATGGTGAAGAACGGCACCTTTGCCTCACCGGCGATGGCACGGGCGAGCAAGGTTTTACCCGTACCTGGCGGTCCGACCAAGAGACAACCTTTGGGAATTTTGCCGCCTAACCGCTGATACTTCTGTGGGTCTTTCAAAAAATCAACAATTTCATAAAGTTCGCCTTTGGCTTCCTCGATGCCGGCAACATCCTCGAACGTAACGCGTTCGGTTTTTTCGGTAAGCAGCCGTGCGCGCGATTTGCCGAAACCAAGCGCGCCACCGCCACGGCCACCGCCCTGCATCTGCCGCATGGCAAAAATATAGAGTCCAATGATAATGAGTGGCATCAGGAGGTAGGACGCCAGGACGTTAATGAGTGACTCCTTATCTTCGACCGCAGTGATTTTAACGTTCTTGGTTGCCAGCTTGTCAACCAATCCCGGATAATCAGGTGCCTGCGTCTGGAATGTCGTGCCATCGCTTAGATGGCCGGTAATCATGTTGATTTTGCTTCCGTTGTTATGGATAACAACGTCGGACACCTGATTCTGATCTATCTTGTCAAGTAGGGTTGAGAAAGCCATCTGGCCATAGCCGTCGCGATTGATGCCATCGGGGAAGAAAGCCTGAGCCAGCGCCATCACCACCACCAGGATGGCTACCCATATCAGTAAAGGCTTGATATAATTACGCATGCGCGCGCGCTCCTTCGATCACGCGGGAATCACTATTCTTAACTGAAAACGGCGCTCCGGCAAGCGCTTTTGCTTGGTGTCGCATGGTGGTGATATGGGAGGCGCCGCTGGGGTTTTCAAGCCGCCGGACCAGTATTTCCCCGTTCTTCCGGCGGATGAACATCAGGTTAGCAAAGCTGCGCTGCTTTTTAAACCGCGGCAGCTCGTAATAGAGTCGCCGAAGCTTTTCCGTGCGCGGCGGCGTACCCTGCCTTGAAAGCGCCATAACGAGCGCTGCCAGCAGTTCCAGCCCCTCCGTCTCTGCCAACGCTAGCATCGGCTTCAACTGCATAGAAGCATGATCCCGAAAAATAAAGATAATATGTGGAATCTTTGCCGCCAGTGCACGCTCGCTTGCTGCACGGATATGGCCAAATCGCTGTGCCAGATGCGCCGCCTGCTCCGATAGGAAAGGCGATTCCGCCATGACAGCACGGATGCGGTTTCGCGTGTATTTCGGGTTGTTGTTGCTGGGGTCCTCAATCCATGGCTGCCCGGCAGCCATCAGTATGGCCGTCAGTTGCGATTTCGGCACGGGAAGCAGTGGCCTTAACAGCCGGATGCCATGGAGATGTGATATTGCAGGCATGCAGGCGAGCCCATGAAGCCAGCTGCCGCGCCCGAGACGGAAAATGAGTGTCTCCGCCTGGTCATCGCGGTGGTGCGCCGTAAGCAGATGCAGTACGTGATTCTCCCTACACCAGTTCGTAAGCAGCCGGTAGCGAACTTCACGCGCGGCGGCCTGTGTCACCTTTACCCTTTCCCATAAGGGAGAGGGAAAAAGAACATGTTTAATCCCTCTCTCATCGCACCATTGCCGCACCTGTGTGGCTTCCTCCGCCGATTCTTTCCTGAGCCCATGATCGATTGTGAGTGCTGTCACATGCCCTCCTTGCGCTTTTGCCCAGTTGTTTGCAATCAGCAGGAGCGCCATACTGTCGGCTCCCCCGGAAACAGCCACTGCCAGCACCGGTCGCCGCTCAAACGGACCACAATCGGCAATGAAGGAAAAAAAATTT
>JAGWLJ010000283.1 GCA_028873275.1 Pseudomonadota bacterium | reverse complement strand
AGAAATCCGGCGCCAGCACGGCGTCGAGCAGCTCCGGCGATTTACTTAAGTCGTCGGCCAGCGTCGGCGCGCTGCCCATGATGTCGGCAATCAATGAAAGCAAATGCGGGTTGACGGAAAACAGCGAAAATAATTGCACGCCCGCCGGCAGGCGGCGCAGGAACTCGTCGAACTTGATGAAGGCGGCGTCGGGATTGGCGGTGGCGGCAAACGCATTGAGCAGCGCCGGCATCAGCTCGGTGATGAGCTCGCGGGCGCGCTTGGTGCGCGTGGCGCGCGCCGCGCCGTGATGCCAGCCCATGACGATCCCGGAAATCCGCTCCGGCTCGGCATATCCCATGCTTCTCAGCGTATCGATCGTGCCCGCATCGTGCGACACGCCGGTGAAGACCAGCCTGCCTTCGCCGCCCAAATTTTCTGCGCTCTTGAACGAGGAGGAGTAAATTTTATGCACGGCGGTGAGCACGCGCAGCGTATTTTTTTCGAACGCGGCGACGTCCGCATAGCCCATGAAGCAGGCGATATGGGCAAGGCCTTCATCACTGTCGGGCAGGGTGTGCGTCTGCTCGTCGGCGACCATCTGCAGCCGGTGCTCCAGCTTGCGGAGGAAGGCGTAGGCTTTGGTCAGTTGCGACGCCTTGCTTTTATCTATCAGTTTCGCCTCGGCGAGTTTCCGCAAGGCCTCGCAGGTGCCGCGCACGCGAAGCGACGGTTCGCGCCCGCCCCAGATGAGCTGGTTGATCTGCGCGTAAAACTCGATCTCGCGGATGCCGCCGAGGCCGAGTTTGTTGTTATGGCCCTTGATCTGAATCTCTTTGTTTTGCTGGCGGCTGTCCATCTGCCGCTTGATGGAATGGATGTCGTCGATGGCGGCGAAATCGAGGCTGCGCCGCCACATGAACGGTACAACGTTTTTGAGGAAAAGTTCGCCCGCCTTGAGGTCGCCCGCCACCGGCCGCGCCTTGATCATGGCGGCGCGTTCCCAGTTCTGGCCGACGTTTTCGTAATAGGCGATGGCGGTGCCGGTGGCGATGGCAGGCGGCATGGCGGCGGGGTCGGGGCGCAGGCGCACGTCGGCGCGAAACACATAGCCGTTGCGGTCGCGCTCCTGCATGGCGGCCACCAGATCGTGCACCAGCCGGTTCATAAAGTGTTGCTCGGAAAGCCGCCCTTTGTAGGAGAGTTTTCCTTTTTCGTAGAATAGGATCAGGTCGATGTCGCTGGAATAGTTTAGTTCCCGTCCGCCGAGCTTGCCCATGCCGAGCACCATGACGCCGCTTTCGTCCGGCAGCACGATTTCGCCGCGCCGCGCCGCCGCCTTGAGCAGCCTGTCCATCGCCAGGGAGAGCGCATTTTCGGCGAATTCCGAAAGCGCGGCAGTGACTTTTTCAAGCGGCCATGCGCCGGAGATGTCGGCCAGCGCAACCAGCAACGCCAGCCTGCCCTTGGCGATGCGGAGTTCCTGCGTCCATGCCTCCCCCTTGGGGAAATCCGCCATCAGCCGCGCATAGGCGTCGTCGGCGCCGTGCGTTATGAGGCCGTGCAGCACATCCGGGTGCAAAAGCAGCAGGCGCGAAAGATAGGGCGAGTTGCCGAACACCGCGTCCAGCAACGGGCTTAACTGTTCCTGCCGCATCCATGCCGCATTGCTTTTTTCTGCCAATGTCAGCCATTGCTCCAGGTTACGGCCTGCATCCGCCGTTGAATAAGGCTTGGGCAAGCCTCTGGCCTGTGATAAGAAATTTTCCATGAAGGGAAGATGACATGCCCGGCCTTTTTGACAAGCGTAATATACTGGCGGCCGTAAGCCACCGCTGGGTGCGCTATATCCTCGGCGCGGCGCTGGGTATCGCTTTCGCGCTGCTCATCGCCTTCAACGCCCTGCTGCTGTGGGTGGCCACCGGCCCGCGCTCGCTGGCGCGGTTTACGCCTTACATCGAGGAGTCGCTCTCCTCGGCCAGCCGCAATTATGCGGTCAAAATCGGCGAGACCTGGCTCACTTGGTCCGGCTGGCGGCACCCGCTCGACCTGCAGCTGCGCAACGTCACCGTGCTTACAAAACAGGGGCAGGTGTTCTCTTCCTTCCCGGAAATT
>JAGWLJ010000282.1 GCA_028873275.1 Pseudomonadota bacterium | reverse complement strand
AACAGAAAGCGATAACAGGGTTTCACGTGAAATTTGCAGGCGATCTTTTTTGATTTTAAAAGCATTTTCGCGTTGGGATTGGACACAGCCAATATAAATACCCTTTTGAGTCAGGCGAAGGTCGGCATTATCGGGGCGTAGACTGAGCCTGTATTCCGAACGAGAGGTGAACATACGATAAGGTTCATTCGCTCCCATGGTAATCAGATCGTCGATCATCACACCGATATAACTATCAGCTCTATCAAGGGTAAACGGTTTGGAGTCGCCTGCCGCCAGCGCTGCATTAATACCGGCTATAATCCCCTGCCCCCCTGCTTCTTCGTAGCCGGTAGTGCCATTGATCTGCCCGGCGAAATAGAGACCTTTGACTTTTCTGGTTTCGAGCGTTTGCTTGAGCTCTCGCGGATCTACATAATCATATTCAATGGCATAGCCAGGACGGATCATGACCGTTTTTTCCAGCCCGGGAATAGTTTTCAGCAAGGCCAGCTGTACGTCTTCGGGAAGTGAAGTGGAGATGCCATTGGGATAAACCGTATCATCGTCCAACCCTTCCGGCTCGAGGAAGATCTGGTGACTGCCTCGATGAGAAAAACGAACCACCTTGTCTTCAATCGAAGGGCAATAGCGCGGGCCAGTGCTTTCAATCTGTCCGGAATACATCGGTGCGCGATGAAGATTAGCCTTGATGATCTCATGCGTCTGCCCGGTGGTATGGGTAATGAAACAGCGTATCTGTGGTAGGGTAATATGATCAGTCAGATAGGAAAACGGCCGCGGAGGATTATCGCCCGGTTGCGCTTCCAGGCTTGCCCAATCGATGGTTTTTCCGTCGAGCCGCGCCGGGGTGCCAGTTTTCAGGCGGCCGACAGAAAAAGAGAATTTTTTCAGAGTGTGGGAAAGCCCCAGGGATGGCTGCTCCCCTACCCTGCCGGCGCGGATTTTTTTCTCACCGATATGGATAAGGCCATTGAGGAAGGTGCCGGTCGTCAGGACGATTTTTCCAGAAGAAATATTTACGCCTGATTGAGTGATTACTCCCCTCGCCTCGCCGCTCTCTATCAGCAGATCTTCGACAGAATCCTCGATGATCTGCAGCGCATCAAACTCTTCGAGGATGGATTGCATAGCCTGGCGGTAGAGCTTGCGGTCGGCCTGGGCACGCGGGCCACGCACGGCCGGCCCTTTGCTGGCGTTGAGGACGCGATAATGGATGCCGGCGCGGTCGATGGCGCGGCCCATGACTCCGTCCAGCGCGTCGATTTCCCGAACCAGCGTGCCTTTAGCGATGCCGCCAATGGCCGGGTTGCACGACATTTCTCCGATTGTGGATTTTTTTTGGGTGATAAGCGCCGTGCGGGCGCCGATGCGCGCTGCTGCTGCCGCTGCTTCACAGCCGGCATGCCCCCCGCCAATAACAATGACATCGTAGTCGAACATTATTTCCCGATACAAAATTCTTTGAATACAATATCTAATACATCATCCACCCGTATCTGGCCAGTAATTTTGCCCACGGCGCAGGCGGCCTGCCTCAATTCTTCGCATTTGAGCTCGAGCGGAAGCTCCTTCACGGAGCGCCCTAGGGCATGCAATGCTTCGGTCAGCAAGGCGCGATGGCGCGCACGCGTAATCAGCGGCGCCGATTCTCCAGAAAACGAAGAAATAATCCTGTTTTCCAAAGCCTTTAAAAGATCTCCGATCCCCCTTCCCGTTCTGGCCGAAAGCGCTATTCCTCCTCCGACGGGAGAGGAAAGCAGGTCGCTTTTTGCGATGACCGTGATTGCCCTGTCGTCGAGCAGCGTCAGGCTGGCCGGGTCTCTTCTGGGCCAATCGGCGCCGTCGAAGAGCACGAGCTTAATGTCGGCCTCCCCTGCCCTTGCCAGCGCCCGGCGCACCCCCTCCTCTTCTATGGCATCGGTCGATTGGCGAATGCCCGCCGTATCGGCCAGGATGGCCGGATAGCCGGCAATGTCGAGATGGACTTCGATGACGTCGCGCGTCGTGCCTGCCCGCTCGGAGACGATGGCGGCGTCGCGCCGCGCCAGCGCGTTAAGCAGGCTCGATTTGCCGGCGTTAGGCGCGCCCAGGATAACGATG
>JAGWLJ010000030.1 GCA_028873275.1 Pseudomonadota bacterium | reverse complement strand
CCGTCTCGCCGCCGGCCAACCTGTATGACTTCGCCTTCCTTTCCCCCTGCCCCGCCGCCGGGCTGATCGTGCAGGGCGACAAAGACGACATCGTGACCGAGGAAACGGTCGGCGCGCTGGTGACCAAGATAAAAGGCCAGCACGGCTCCAACATCGAATACAAGCCGGTCGCCGGCGCCGATCATTATTACCGCGGCGTCGAGGAAGAGATGGGCAGCGCCGTGGGCGAATACATCGCCCAGCGCATGCAGGACTTCAAACAGAAGCGTAAGATCCGCCCGGATCGCAAGCGGCGGCAGCTGCCGAGGGATTAAGCGGCTTTCGCCGTATTTGCAGCATAACGCCGCTCGAGTTCCAGCAATTGCTGCTTGGTTTTCAGCCCACCGCCGAATCCCGTTAAATCCCCGGACGCGCCGATGACGCGATGGCATGGCACGATAATCGCCAACGGGTTGCGGCCATTGGCCATGCCTGCCGCCCGCGCTTTTTTAGCGTCGCCCAGCCGCTTCGCCTGCTCGCCGTAGGAAATGGTCTCCCCGTAAGGAATTTTCTGCAATTGCCGCCATGCCTTGATCTGGAACACCGTGCCCTGCATGTCGAGCGGCAGGTCGAATGCGCGGCGCTTGCCGGAAAAATATTCGGCCAGTTGTTTTTCCACTACCCTGAGCAGGGGATGCTGATCGCTCTCCTCCATGGCGCCGAACGCCCTGCGGCTGCCGCATCCGTCATGAAACAGCACGGCGCTCAAGCCCTTCTCCGACGCCACCAGCCTGAGCGGCCCGACGGGAGAAGAAACGGTTTTGTAGTAAAGCGTTTGCTGAATCATATATGCGTCCCTCCCGGTGCAGACGGGAATGACATTACTACTTTCCATAAATCTGGTCAAACGTGCCGCCGTCGTCGAAATGTTTTTTCTGCGCGGCTTCCCATCCGCCGAAATCGGCGATGGTGGCCATCTGCATCGGCGGAAAGCGACCGGCGAATTTTGCCGCCACCGCCTCGTCGACCGGGCGGTAATAATATTTAGCCGCCAGCTCCTGCGCCTGGGGCGTATAGAGATATTCCAGATAAGCCCTGGCAAGTTCGAGCGTTCCCTTGCGACTGGCATTTTTTTCAATAATCGCTACCGGCGGCTCGGCCAGGATGCTTATGGATGGCCGCACTATTTCATATTCGCCCCTGGCCGCCTGCTGCTCGGCTAAAAACGCCTCGTTCTCCCAACCGACCAGCACGTCGCCAATGCCGCGCTGCACGAAGGTCACGCTGGCGCCGCGCGCACCGGTATCCAGCACCGGCACGTTCTTATACAGCCGGCCCATAAACTCCATGGCCTTCTTTTCATCGCCGCCGAATTTGTTTTTGGCATAGGCCCAGGCCGCCAGGTAATTCCAGCGCGCGCCGCCGGAGGTTTTGGGATTGGGGGTGACGACCTGCACACCGTCCTTCACCAAATCGTCCCAGTCGTGAATCTGTTTCGGGTTGCCCTTATGGACAAGAAAGACGACGGTCGAGGTATACGGGCAGCTGTTATGCGGGAACTGCGTCTGCCAGTCATGCGGCAGCAGATGGCCTTTCTCGGCGATCATGTCGATATCGTAGGCCAGCGCCAGCGTCGCCACATCGGCTTTGAGCCCGTCGATAACCGCCCTCGCCTGCTTGCCTGACCCACCATGCGATTGTGCGATCGTCACCTGCTGCCCGGATTTCTGCTTCCAGTACGCCGTGAAGGATTTATTGAATTCATCGTAAAATTCGCGCGTCGGGTCGTAAGAGACATTGAGCAGCTCGACCGGGTCGGCATGGCCAATGCAAGGGATCATGCTCAGCAGACAGGCCAGTACTAATGCTATTCTCATGGTAGCTCCTAAAACTTCATCTGCATGCGGCTCATGACGGCTTTTTCATCGGCATGGTCGAGGCGGGCCGCCGCGCCACCATCAAAGCTCGTCAGCGAAAAATCAAGATTGAATTTGACCGCCTGGTTGAAATACCAGGTGGCGCCCAGCGTGCGCTCGAAAGCGCGGCTGGAAGAAGCGGTGAGGCTGGCGAATGCCGGAAAGGCTTTTTTATCGACGCTGAGTTCGCTCATGCGCCCCACCAGCTCGAACGCTCCCCAATACCCGGCTTTCGGATCGAAATTATGCGCCGGTTTCACGCCGTCGAATGCCGCATCCTCGCCGGTCAGCACGTAGCTGGTCACGCCTTCCCAGGCGTTGTTGCGCAATTTGGCCGTCGCCGCGCCATGGCCGACTTCCTGATCGTTGGCCACGTATTCGGCGAACATGCCGAAGGCATTATTGTAATAGGTCAGCTGCGGATTAAGCCGCCACTCAGGCCCGTCGGCGAACGTCCCCGCCGAATAGGCGAACCACACCCGCTGGCCGGGAGTAACATAACCGGAAGTCAGCCCCGGCGCAGTCACGCTGCCCTGATGGTTGCCATAAGTGCCCGCCACGCCGACGCCCAGCCCCTCCAGCGCATGCACGCCCGACCACAGCAGCGGGTGCGTAAAAATGCGGCCCACGATATCCTTGTCCTGATCGCCGTCGCCGGTATTGGCCTGAAGGTCGGCCGCGCCGTTCATGATGCCCAGGTAATATTCCAGCTGGTCGGGAATCATCTGTCCATACAGCATCGCCCCGATATCGCGGTACGGCACGAGGTTGGTCGTCTGCCCGCGCTCGACAAAAAGCACGTCCTGCTCCGGCTGCCAGCGCTCCAGCCCCACCGGCACTTTCGTTTCGCCGATGCGCAGGTTGAGCAGGTTATTGCCGGGCAGGGGATGGAAATTGCCGTAGGCGTCAAGCAGCGTAGTCTGCCCCTTGCCGAAATCCATCATGAAATGCATATCGAAATAATCGGTCATCCTGGCGTCGATGATCGGACGGGCGCTGCGGATCAGGAAGGTATCGGTGGTGCCGGTTTTAGCGCCGCCGTTCAGGAAGGTGCGGTTATCGGCCTGCACATAGCCGCGGAGGGTAGCGGAATATTGCCTGTCGTAGGAAATGACGCTCAGGCCGTTCGGCCCCACCTCAACGGAAGGCACGCTCGCCGCCTGCGCCTGTTGTTGCTCCTGCTGGACTTCCTGCTTGCGTTCGACGACGGCCAGCCGCTTTTCGACATTGCCGCTGATGGGAGCGGATGCCTGCTGGCGTTTTTCCAGCTGGTCGATGCGCGCTTCCAGCGCTTTGACCTCCGTTTTCAGCGCGGCCACTTCCGCTGAATCGTCCTGCGCATGCGCCGCGCTCTGAAAAAAAAATACTGCCAAGCGCCGCCGCCAGCCACAGTTTTCGCATGGAGCCTCCGTGCGTGGTGAGCAAAGCGTGGTAGCACGAAGTGATAATCGTGTCACCATATTGTTTTTACGTTAAGTTTGGCGTATAAGGAACTCATGCTTCATTCCGCCGCACTGCTCACCGCCGAAGACTCCCGCACTGCCGATAAGGCCGCCATCACCGGCGGCACCGCCGGCGAAACGCTGATGGAAAACGCCGGCCGCGCCGTGGCCGACCTGACCGCGCAGACCTATTCGAAATGCCCTGTGCTGGTCGTCTGCGGCACCGGCAACAACGGCGGCGACGGCTTCGTGGCGGCGCGGTATTTAAAAGAGCGCGGCTGGCCGGTGACGCTGGCCGTAGCCGGCGACGCCGACGCCATCAGGGGCGACGCCAGAACCGCCAAGAACAAATGGAACATGACCGGCGCGCCGGCGCGCACGTTCGGCGCTTCGCTGCTTAAAGACGCCGGGTTGGTTATCGACGCCATCTTCGGCACCGGCCTGAGCCGACCGGTCGAGGGTACGGCGAAAGACGCCATCACCGCCATTAATGACAGCAAGCTGCCGGTCGTCGCCGTCGATATCGCCAGCGGCGTAAACGCCGATAGCGGGGCTATCATGGGCGCCGCCGTGCGCGCCACGCATACCGTCACCTTCGTGCGCCCCAAGCCCGGCCACCTGCTGCTGCCGGGCAAGGCGCAGGCCGGCGCGCTGCATGTGTACGACATCGGCATCAGCGGCGATAACCTCAAGCCGCAGTATTTCCTCAATGCGCCACCGTTATGGAAATCTTCCTTCCCCTTCCCGGCGCTCGACGCCCATAAATACACGCGCGGCCACGCCATCGTCATCGGCGGCGGCGCGGCCACTACCGGCGCAGCGCGGCTTGCCGCCATAAGCGCATTGCGCGCCGGGGCGGGGCTGGTCAGCGTTGCCTGCGCAGCGGAATCGCTGCCGGTCTATGCCTCCACCCTCACCGCCGTCATGACCAAAGTCATCGGCAAGCCGGCGGATCTCGCCGCGCTGCTGGAGGGCAAGCGCACCGCCGCCGCCATGATCGGCCCCGGCTGCGGCGTGACCGAAACCACGCGTCAGCAGGCGTTGCAGATTCTTTCGCATAAAAAACCCTGCGTCATCGACGCCGACGCCATCAGCGCCTTCCATTCCAATCCGAAGCAGTTGTTCAGCGCCATCGCCGCGCCGGCGGTGCTGACACCGCATGAGGGCGAGTTCGAACGCTTATTCTCCGCCAAAGGCTCCAAGCTGGAACGCGCCCGCGAAGCCGCGAAGCAGAGCAAGGCCGTGATCGTGCTCAAGGGCAACGACACGGTCATCGCCGCCCCGGACGGCCGGGCCGCCATTAACGCCAACGCGCCGCCCTTTCTGGCCACCGCCGGCTCGGGCGACGTATTG
Source organism: Pseudomonadota bacterium (assembly GCA_028873275.1). Lineage (GTDB taxonomy): Bacteria > Pseudomonadota > Alphaproteobacteria > Rickettsiales > SXRF01 > JABDCD01. Next base: position 5,533 of record JAGWLJ010000030.1, on the reverse strand, counting down.
GCCGGGATCATCACCGGCCTGCTGGCCCAGGGCATGCCCGCCTTTGAGGCCGCCTGCGCCGCCGTCTGGCTGCACGGCGAGGCCGCCAGCCATTTCGGCCCGGGGCTGATTTCCGAGGATCTGCCGCTTTCCCTGCCCGCCGCCCTGAAATCGCTGTACGTGGAGGCGGTATGAGTCACACTGTCCGCGCCGTTATCAAAGGGCGGGTGCAGGGCGTCGGCTACCGCTCCTGGGCCATCGGCACGGCCAGCGAGCTGCGATTGCAGGGCTGGGTGCGCAACCGCAGCGACGGCACGGTGGAAGCCGTATTCAGCGGCGAGGGAGAGCAGGTCAGCGCCATGCTGGAAGCCTGCTGGGAAGGCCCGATTCTGGCACAGGTCGAGAACGTCGAAACATCCGAATGGGGCGAAGCGCCGGAAGAGGGCTTTGTCGCGTTGCCGACAGCGTGATCAGCGCGTCAGCGTCACATCGCGGGAAGCGGGTGCGTCGTTTTTATTAAGCAGGGCCTGAACGGACTGGCGCAGCTTCTCGGAAGCAAAAGGCTTTTCCGGAACCTGGCTCAGGGATGACTCCTCGATGGCTCTCCCATTCTCTCTATATAAAAGCGTTTTCGGCGATCCCATCTCTTTTTCCGGCTCCTGCGAGAGCGATTTGCCGGTGATGATGCCCATATAGAAATTGCTGAATTTATTGGTCAGGTAGGAAAACTTGAAGCCAATAAGGCTGCCGAACATGCCAAAGACGCTTGATGTAGCGGCAATAGCGGCTGCACTGGCAGGCTGCGCAAGGGTAGGGCCTTCAAAGCCGAGGGCGGCAACGGCCGATGCCGTCGCCGGGTGAAGCGCCGTTATGGCCCCGAAGGCGGCGAATAGCGGTACGGTGATCGCGGCCACTTTCCAGTTGAAGATACTGGGCACAGGCTCTGCCGCTTTTTCCTGCGGCTCGCGCTCGATGATAGGCTGCGCCGCCACTTCGCGCTTCTCCTTTTCGGCGAGCCCGGCGGCGATAGCGCCGGCATCCGCTCCCACGGTCGCAACGGCGGCAAACCCCATAAGACCGGAAATACCGGCAAACAATCCGGCACTCAGGGCGATGGCTGCCGCCCCCGGAGGCGATGCCGCCGCTATGCTTGCGCCTGCCACGCCTAAGGTACTTATAACATACGGCAGAAAGGCGGCCACTGCCCCGATAGTCCCGCCGAACAACACCCCCAGCGTTGTCCCGGCCAGAAATCCGGCTGTGCGCCTAGTCCACGTCGCCTGGTGAATGGCGTCGTAATAATCGTCGGTCGAGGGCATATAGGCCATTCCGGTGTCCACGCAGAATTATCCAGTTAGTACCATACCCTATTGGGGACGCCGGTTAAAGTTAAGATTATATGACAGCCGTATTTACCAGCATATTGAAGAAGTTATATTTTAACCGCCGCCGCGTTTCTCCATTCCCTTTTTTATCCGATTTGGGGTATATAGCATCTCACCGTGACCGACCGGCCGCGGCAATCAGGAAAAGGAGAAACCGAATGTACAAGCTCTATTATTCCCCCGGCGCCTGCTCGATGGCGGTGCATGTCATACTGAACGAGCTGGGCGTACAGTTCGAGGCGGTCAACGCCAACAAACCCGGCACCAAGGACCGCTCTCCCGAATTTCTCAAAATCAACCCGCGCGGCGCGGTGCCGGTGCTGGACGATGACGGGCAGGTCATCCGCGAGGGCGCGGCCATCATCATCCACCTGCTGGAGCAGCATCCGAGCGCCATGCTGCCGACCTCGGGGCGCGAGCGCGACACCGCGCTGGAATGGCTGATGTTCGCCAACGCCACCGTGCATCCGGGCTACAGCAAAATGTTCTTCATCATGAAGAACGTGCAGGATAAGGCCGTGCAGGAGCAGCTTTATAAAGCCGGCGCGGCGCAGATCGAGAAATACTGGCAGGAAATCGACGAGCGCCTGGCCAAAATGCCGTATATCTGCGGCAAGGACATCACCGCCGCCGACATCCTGCTGACCGTGTTCGCCAACTGGAACAGCTATTTCCCGGTTCCCATCCGCATGGGCGACAACGTGAAACGTCTGCTGAAGGAAATCAGCAGCCGCCCGTCTTACCAGAAAGCGCTCAAGACGGAGCAGGTGGAGTACAAGGCGGCAGCCTGACAGAAGTCATTGGTCATGAGTCTTTAGTCGTTGGCAGCAGCAGCAGCCTATGCTAACGACTATTGACCAATGACTAATGACTAAATTATGTGCGGCATTATCGGCATTACCGGCCATCGTGAAGCGGCTCCGCTGATTCTCGGCGGTCTCAAGCATCTCGAGTATCGCGGCTATGATTCCGCCGGCATCGCCACGGTGACGGGCGGAACTATCCGCCGCGTTCGCGCCGAGGGCAAGCTGGTCAACCTGGAAAAGCAGCTTCAGGACACCCCGCTCCCCGGCGTCATCGGCATCGGCCATACGCGCTGGGCAACGCATGGCTTCCCCAACGAGACCAACGCCCATCCGCATGTTACCAGCAAAGTGGCAGTGGTGCATAACGGCATCATCGAGAATTTCCGCGCCCTGCGCGACGAGCTGGCGGCGGCGGGGCACGTCTTCTACAGCCAGACCGACACGGAAGTGGTGCCCGTGCTGGCGACGCATTATCTTTCGCAGGGCCTGACGCCGCAGGACGCGGTGGCGATGACGCTGGAGCGTCTGGAAGGCGCCTTCGCGCTGGCCTTCATCTTCGCCGATGCGCCGGACCTAGTGATCGGCGCGCGGCGCGGCCCGCCGCTGGCCATCGGCTACGGCGAAGGCGAGATGTTCCTGGGCTCCGACGCGGTGGCGCTGTCGCATCTCACTTCGCGCATCAGCTACATGGAGGACGGCGACTGGGTGGAGCTGACGCCGAAAAAAGCGATCATCCACAACGCCGATGGCGATATGGTCAGCCGGCCCATCGTGCAGTCGGGCTACAGCGCCGGCTCGATCGGCAAGGAGAATTACCGCCATTTCATGGAGAAGGAAATCCATGAGCAGCCGGGCGTCGTCGGCGAGACGATCAAGATGTACTGCCAGCCGGTATCGCTCAGCCTGCGCCTGCCCGATCTGCCATTCGACCTCGCCGCCATCGAGCGCGTGCGGCTGGTGGCCTGCGGCACGTCGTATTATGCGGCGCAGGTGGCCAAGTACTGGCTGGAGAGCATCGCCCGCGTGCCGGTGGAGACCGACATCGCCTCGGAATACCGTTACCGCTCGCCGGTGCCGGACAAAAAAAGCCTAACCATCGTCATCTCGCAGTCGGGCGAGACGGCGGACACGCTGGCCGTGCTGCGCCACGACAAGCCGCACCACCCGGTGCTGGCCATCGTCAACGTACCGGAGAGCAGCATGGCCCGCGAGGCCGACGCCACCATCCATACCTATGCCGGGCCGGAGATCGGCGTGGCATCTACCAAGGCTTTCACCACGCAGCTGGCGACGCTCGCCTGCCTGACCGTCGCCATAGCCGAGGCGCGCGGCGCCATCGATGCCGGCCGCCGGCAGGAGCTGTGCCGCCTGCTGCTCGAGGCCCCGGCGCACATGGCGGAAATCCTCAGGCTCGACCACCGCATCGAGGCGCTGGCCGACCACCTCGTTCATGCGAAGAACATGCTCTATATCGGGCGCGGCACCTCCTATGCGCTGGCCATGGAAGGCGCGCTCAAGATGAAGGAGATTTCCTACATCCACGCCGAAGCCTACGCGGCGGGCGAGCTGAAGCACGGCCCGATCGCGCTTATTGACGAGGAGGTCCCGGTGATCGTGCTGGCCCCGTCCGACCACCTGTTCGAGAAAACCGCCTCCAACCTGCAGGAAGCGGCGGCGCGCGGCGGGCGGATCATCCTGTTCAGCGACGAGAAGGGCCTGGCCGCCATCGGCGACATGCCCCGCGCCGCCATCCGCCTGCCGCAGGCCGATCCGTTCATCACGCCGCTGTTATATGCCCTGCCGGTGCAGATGCTGGCCTATCACGTGGCCGTGCTCAAAGGCACCGATGTCGACCAGCCGCGCAACCTCGCCAAATCGGTGACGGTGGAGTAGTAGGGAAACTGGTGCCGTCGAAGGGAGCTGCCTTGTAGTAAAGCTGATTTATTGACCCACAATTGGTGCGACTGCAAATCTCTCTACATTGATATCTTGAGCGGCAGTTGCTTCAAATATGATAGGACGATCAGCGTAAGGAGCAGTTATTGTAGAAAACGAATAATATCCTGTCTCCCTGTTTTCTCCAATTTTTACATCCGTCAACGCCGGAGGTAACCCCTGAACAATGTGTGCGCTTTTGTAAGGCCCTGTTAATTTCACTTCAAACTGAAAAAGTACGCCTTGATCCCAAATGCCCGAGGTCTGATTAAGAATTAAACGAATTACAAAATTTCCGTCTCTTTGCAATTTCTCAATCTTGGCTTGAGGATTAATTTTGCGATGTTGATTAATGACTTGAGTACTACCTGGACTGCCAATGTTTACTTGTGTAGCACCGCTATTACCCGTCACATTTACATTTCCAGTATTTGTAGAATTATTTGTCACTTGAATTCCTGATGATTCCGCCAATTTCTGTGTTTTATCAATTATATTAGAACGTGCTTCAATTAATTTATCACGTTCATAGTTTATGCGTTCAAAAAATGGTACGCCAACGAGGGATACACAGTAAATAGTAGCAATAGACCAGATTATTACCCCTATCACTACTAGTACAACTTTGTATGGAGCAAAAGCTAACACAGCTTTCATCACAGAATGCCAAAAAACTATGTCCATTTTTATCCTACACATGTACTACCAAAACTGGTGCCGTCGAAGGGACTCGAACCCCCGACCCTCGCATTACGAATGCGATGCTCTACCAGCTGAGCTACGACGGCATTTGAAGAGGCGGATGGACTCCTTAGCCGGAACCGGCGATTTTTTCAAGCAAAAGCGGCAGGCGCGCCTATTTCCCCGCCTTCAGGGTTTCGCGGATTTTGGCGGCGATGGTCTGGGGGCTGGAATCGGCGGTGAACACGGTCACAAATTTCCCCTGCCGGTCCATGAGATAGATATATCCCGAATGGTCAAAGCCATAGCCGTCCGGCGCGTCCTTATCCTCCACGCGGGCGGAATAGGTTTTATATTCGGCCTCCACGGCGTCGATCTGCGGCTGCGTGCCGGTCAGCCCGACGATGGTGGGATTGAAATTGGCCAGATATTCCTTGAGCCGTGCCGGGGTGTCGCGCCCGGCGTCGACCGAGATGAAAACCGGCGCCACGCCAGCCGCCTCGCCTTTGAGCTGCTCCACCACCTGCGACATGACCAGAAGCGTCGTCGGGCAGAGGTCGGGGCAGTGGGTGAAGCCGAAGAAAAGCAGCATGTCCCTGCCGCGGAAATCGGCGTCGCTGACCTGCCGGCCGTTCTGGTCGGTCAGGGTGAAGCCGCCGCCGATGGCGGTTTCGGCATGTGCCTCGGCAAAAACGCCCAGCGCCAGCAGCGCGATCAGGCCGATCAATTTTTTCATGTCATTTCTCC
>JAGWLJ010000281.1 GCA_028873275.1 Pseudomonadota bacterium | reverse complement strand
TGGGCATGAACTGCGCGAGCTCCGCCACGCGCGGCGTGCGTACGCGCACGGTCACGTCGGCACCGCCATAAGTCAGGATATAGCCTTCCTCGAGATGCTTGATCTGCACGGAAACCGGCTTGCCGTTGATAGTGGCCTGGAACAGGCGGCGGCCCAGCTTCCAGCCGGTGCGCACGGAAATCAGCCGGCGGTTATGGGTGATGAAATACCCCTGGTCCTGATCGTGGCGCACATAGACCGGGTAATCCTCGCCGTCGACATTGACCACCCAGCGCGCCCCGATGGCCCGCTCGCGCCCGGGCACCTGGCCGGAGACACGGGCGGCACGCTCGGCATCGCGCAGGAAAATCGTCACCGCCGCACCCAGAAAAATGCGCGTCGTTTCAGAAGTGAGTTCCGCGCCGATGAAGCCGCCAGGATATTCCTGCTCGATGAAATTGGTGGAAATATCGCCACGGGCGAAACGCTCATGGCCGAGAATGGCTTCTAAGAAGCTGGCGTTATGGGCGATGCCTTCGATGATGAAAGCCGCCAGCGCGCTCTTCATGGTTTCGATGGCGGAGTCGCGGTTTTCGCCCACCGTGCAGACTTTGGCCACCATGGGGTCATAAAACATGCTGACTTCGCCGCCTTCGAAAATGCCGCTGTCGATCAGCACGTTTTCCATATTCTGCGGCGGCTGGTAGCGCGTGATGCGGCCGGTGGAGGGCAGGAAGCCGCGCTTGGGGTCTTCGGCGTAGATGCGCGACTCGAAGGCCCAGCCCTGCAGCTTGACGTCTTTCTGATCGAACGGAATCGGCTCGCCACTGGCGATGCGGATCATCTGCTCCACGAGGTCGATGCCGGTGACCAGCTCGGTGACGCGATGCTCCACCTGCAGGCGCGTGTTCATCTCGAGGAAGTAGAAATTCTTGTTCTGGTCGACGATGAATTCGACCGTTCCAGCCGAGCTGTAACCCACGGCCTTGGCCAGCGCCACCGCCTGCTCGCCCATGGCGCGGCGGGTCTTTTCGTCGAGGAAGCTCGAAGGCGCTTCTTCGATGACCTTCTGATGGCGGCGCTGAATGGAGCATTCGCGCTCGCCCAGCCACAGGGTTTTGCCCTGCTGGTCGGCCAGCACCTGGATCTCGATATGGCGCGGGTTCTCGAAGAAGCGCTCAATAAAGACGCGGTTATCCTTAAAGCTCGACGCCGCTTCCGAGGAGGCGTATTTGATGCCGTCGATCAGTTCCTTTTCGTTGCGCGCCACGCGCATGCCCTTGCCGCCGCCGCCCGCCGCCGCCTTGATGATGACCGGAAAGCCGATCTCCTTGACGATGCGTTTGGCTTCTTCCGCCGATGTGACAACATCGAGCGAACCCGGCACGGTGGAAACACCCGCCTTGATGGCGATTTTCTTCGATTCGATTTTGTCACCCATCAGCCGGATGGCCTCGGCGGAGGGGCCGATCAGCGCAATCCCTTCCTTCTCCAGCCGCCGCGCAAACTCGGCGTTTTCGGAGAGAAACCCGTAGCCCGGATGCACCGCCTGCGCGCCACTGTGGTCGATGGCGTTCATGATATTATCGATATTGAGGTAGCTTTTGATCGACGGGCTGGGGCCGATATAAATCGCCTCGTCGGCTTCGCGCACGTGCAGCGCGCTGGTATCGGCCTCGGAATAGACGGCCACCGTCTGGATGCCCATCTTTTTGGCCGTGCGCATGATGCGGACGGCGATTTCACCACGGTTGGCGATGAGGATTTTAGAGAACATGCTTTTGCCCTAAAGCGGTAAGTTATCGTGTTTCTTCCAGGGATTCTGGATGTTCTTCTTTTTCAGAATGGAAAGCGACCGGCAGATGCGCCAGCGCGTATTTTGCGGGCGGATGACATCATCAATAAACCCGCGCGACGCCGCCACAAACGGCGAGGCGAATTTTTCCTTATAATCATCGATCAGCTTCTGTTCCTCCTCCTCATTGGAGAATTTGCCGCGGAAAATGATTTCGACCGCGCCCTTGGGGCCCATCACGGCGATTTCGGCGGAGGGCCAGGCATAGTTGATGTCGCCGCGCAGATGCTTGCTGCTCATGACGTCATAAGCGCCGCCATAAGCCTTGCGAGTGATGACGGTGATTTTG
>JAGWLJ010000029.1 GCA_028873275.1 Pseudomonadota bacterium | reverse complement strand
AGAGGGCCGGGGAGGGGGTGAGTCTGGCTCCGGAGCAAATGGCTCCCCCTCCCTGACCCTCTCCCCGAACGGGGGAGGGAGTATGGCGTTGGCGTGGCTTGAGCTTTCCACCGGCGAGTTTTACGTATGCAGCGTGACGGCTGCGACGCTGACGGCGGAATTGGCGCGCATCGCCCCGCGCGAACTCCTGGTGGCCGATACGCTGGCGCAGCTTCCGGCGCTGGAAGACTTCAAGCCAAGGCTGACCGTTCAGCCCGAAAGCGTTTTCGATGCCCGCCGGGCCGAGCGGTTGCTTAAGGAAGCCTATGCGGTGACATCGCTCGAAGCGTTTGGCGCGTTTGCACCGGTGGAGATTTCCGCCTGCGGCGCGCTGCTCGATTACGTGCGCCTGACGCAGAAAACAGCTATGCCGCGGCTCGACCCGCCCAAGCGCCAGCTGGTGGCTGAGCATCTGCAGATCGATGCCGCCACCGCCCGCAATCTTGAGCTGATGCAGACGCTCTCGGGTGAGCGGCGCGGCAGCCTGTTTTCCGTCATCGACGAAACGGTGACTTCGGCGGGAGCGCGACTGCTGGCATCGTGGCTATCGGCGCCGCTGACCGATGCGCGGCGCATCAACGGGCGGCTGGACAATGTTTCCTGCCTGGTGGAGGCCAGCGATCTGCACCAGCATATCCGCGCGCATTTAAGCGAATGCGCCGATATCGAGCGGGCGCTGTCGCGGCTGATGCTCGGGCGCGGCGGGCCGAGAGATCTGCTGGCCATCATGGCCGGGCTGCAATCGGCGCATCTGGTGCGCGTGCGGCTGGAGAAGCAGGAGAATCTCAGCGAAGGCCTGCGCCGCTTGCGGGGTCGGTTAGCCGGGCATGAGACGCTGATTTCTACGCTCAAATCGGCGCTGAAATCCGATGCCGGAATTTTCGCGCGCGACGGTAATTTCATCCTTGAGGGGTATTCAGCGGCGCTTGATGAGTTCCGTGCCCTGCGCGATGAAAGCAAGCGGCTGATTGCTGCATTGCAACAACAGTATTGCGAGAAAACCGGCATCGTCAGCCTCAAGATCCGATTCAACAATGTGTTGGGCTATTACGTCGAGATCACGCAGACGCATCAGGGCAGGATGACGGCGGAGTTCATCCACCGTCAGACGCTGGCCAATAACCTGCGCTATACCACGACCGAGCTGGCAGGGCTCGAACGCAGGATCGGCGAAGCGGCGGACAAGGCGCTCAAGCTCGAACTGGAATTATTCGCCGAGCTGGTGGGGCAGGTAGCGGCGGCGCAGGTTCGCATCGTCGATACGGCGCGGGCCATGGCGGCGGTCGATGCATTTGCCGCGCTGGCCGAGCTGGCGATCAAGCAGCGTTACGCGCGGCCGACGGTCGATGACAGCCTAGCGTTTGCCATTGAGGGCGGGCGGCATCCGGTGGTGGAGGCAAGCCTCAAAGGCGAGAAGTTTATCGGCAATGACTGCAATCTGGAAACATCGCAGCGCCTGTGGCTGCTGACCGGTCCCAACATGGCCGGCAAAAGCACCTTCCTGCGCCAGAATGCGCTGATTGCCATCATGGCGCAGATGGGTTCATTCGTGCCGGCGTCACGCGCGCATATAGGCATGGTCGATAAATTATTCAGCCGCGTCGGCGCGGCCGATGATCTGGCGCGCGGCCGCTCGACCTTCATGGTCGAAATGGTCGAGACCGCGACCATCCTGCATCAGGCGACGGAGCGCTCGCTGGTGATCCTTGACGAGATCGGCCGCGGTACGGCGACCTTCGACGGGCTGTCCATCGCCTGGGCGGTGATCGAGCATCTGCACAACGCCATCAAATGCCGTGCCCTATTCGCCACGCATTACCATGAATTGACCGGACTTACCGAGAATCTCGAGGCGCTGTCCTGCCACACCATGAAAGTCAAGGACTGGAAAGGCGAGTTGGTGTTCCTGCATGAGGTGGGGGCGGGAGCGGCGGATCGATCTTACGGCATTCATGTCGCCAAGCTGGCTGGATTGCCCTCGGCAGTTCTCCGGCGCGCCGCCGATATATTGCATCAGCTGGAAGAGCAGCAGATCGGGGCGAAGCACCTGCCGGCGGGGCTGCCGTTGTTTTCGTATACGGCGCTGGAAGAAAAAAAGCCGGCGACGTATCAGGCAGAGGCTTTGCCGGTATTGGAGGAAATCAAAGCCCTGTCGCCGGATAGAATGACGCCTAGGGAAGCACTTGATATTATTTATAAGTTAAAGAAATTGGCGGAATAGAAAAAACACATGACAAACATGTGTAAAAAATTACAATACAAAAATGTCTCGCCATTCCATCCTTCTCATCATCAGCGGCAGCATCGCCGCTTATAAGTCGCTCGACCTGATCCGCCGGCTTAAGGAGCAGGGCGTGGAGGTGCGCTGCATACTCACCAAAGGCGGCGAACAGTTCATCACGCCGCTGTCGGTGGCGGCGCTTTCCGGACAGCCGGTGTACGGCGATTTGTTCTCGCTCAAGGACGAGGTGGAGATGGGGCATATCCGCCTGTCGCGCGAGGCGGATCTCATTGTCGTCGCTCCGGCTTCGGCCGATCTGATTGCCAAGATGGCGGCGGGCATGGCCGATGATCTGGCGACCGCCATGCTGCTTGCCAGCGACAAGAAAATCCTCGTCGCCCCGGCGATGAACACGCAGATGTGGCAGCACCCGGCAACGCAGCGCAATCTCAGGCAGATCGCTAAAGACGGCGCCATCGTGATCGAGCCGGGCGAGGGAATGCTGGCCTGCGGCGAGACCGGCGCTGGCCGCATGGCCGAGGTGGAAACGATTCTGGTCGCAATCAAAAAGCATTTGCCGGCTTTCCGCGCAAAGTAAAAAGTAATAAGGGAGAGAAAAAGAATGCCTAGAATGCATGAAAAAAGCGGCTTACGGCCTTTCGACAGGCGGAATGATGAAAAAGTTTCTCTCGCAGACGCTAAACGAGAATTACAGGGAAAGTTAGATATTCTTTCTTCGTGCGATGGGTTTTTTGACATGGTCAGACGTGAAATTGACAATGTTGGCCTCAACTACAGCCAATGCGCAAAATGCCTTCGCAAAATTGGCATCTCTAATGCCAGTGATATGGAAGTGCGAGGTGTGGGAAATTACGGCGGGTTCGTCTATCGCGGAACGCTGGATGGCCTGGTTAAAGTATTGGGGGCCGCCGCCGCTCTTACGGATGAGGAAAAAAGCGCTCTCATGGGACGGCGGGAACGAAGTTATCCGCATCTTGCCGCGGCAAAAATAGCGGATGCTGTTATTGCAAGGCTCCGTTCAGAAAATGGCGTACAGTCGGGCGGAATGAGTTTTGGAAGGTAATTATATGACCGTCAACGTTCCCATTGTTCAGCTTCCGCATGGCCGTGACCTGCCGCTTCCTGCTTATGCCACTGCGCATAGCGCCGGGATGGATCTGATGGCAGCAATCGATGGAGACATCACATTGAAGCCCGGAGAGCGGCAACTGGTTCCGGCCGGCATCGCCATCGCCCTGCCGGACGGCTACGAGGCGCAGATCCGCCCGCGCTCGGGGCTGGCGTTCAAAAACGGCATCACGGTGGCCAATGCGCCGGGCACCATCGACGCCGATTACCGTGGCGAGATCAAGGTATTGCTAATTAATCTGGGGCAGGAGAGCTTCACCGTGACGCGCGGCATGCGCATCGCGCAGATGATTATCGCGCCGGTGTTGCGGGTGGGATGGCAGCCGGTCGAATCGCTTGAGGAAACGGCGCGCAGCGACGGCGGCTTCGGCTCGACGGGAATGAAGGTATTGGCGAGCGCATGATGCTGCCCAGGAAATTATTCTATGCCGTGGAGGCGGTGCTCTACATCGCCTATAACGCCGGGCGGGGGCCGATCGCCGGGCGGGATATCGCGGCACGGCAGGGTTTGCCGCCGCGCTATCTCGAAGCGCTGATGCAGAAGCTGGTGCGCGGCGGAATCCTGCGCGGCGTGCGCGGCCCGCGCGGAGGCTATATGCTGGCACGCGAGCGAAGGCGCATCACGGTGGGCGATATCTGCGAGCTGCTGGAGGAAAAAAACGAAGACGCCATGCAGGAGTATACGGCGACGCCGCTGGGCAGCCGCATCGTCCTGCCGGTATGGGAGGCGGCGCAGCGCCAGGCGATGGATGGCCTGAAACAGGTCAATCTCGCCGATATGTGCGAACAGGCTACGTCTCAAGGCATCCGCAAGGATATGGAAGAAAGAATGGATTTTGCAATTTAACCCGTCATCCCTCGCGAGGATGGCAAGATAAAGGAGTATCTCCTATGACCAAAGCTGCCGCCGCCAAACTTGCTCCCGCCGCGCTCGATGAGCCGGGCCGGGGCCGCGTGTATGATTCGATCCTTGAAACCATCGGCAATACGCCGCTGATCCGCCTGCACCGGCTGGCTAAAGAAGCCGGCTGCGTGGCCGACGTGCTGGTCAAGGCCGAGTTTTTCAATCCGCTGTCGTCGGTCAAAGACCGCATTGCGCTCTCGATGGTCGAGGCGGCCGAAGCGTCGGGGAAGATGACGTCCGAGACCCTGCTGGTCGAGCCGACCTCGGGCAATACCGGCATCGCGCTGGCTTTCGTCTGCGCCGCCAAGGGCTACCGGCTGGCCGTCATCATGCCGGAAAGCGTGTCGATGGAGCGCAAGAAGATGCTCAAATTCCTGGGCGCCGAGGTTGAGCTGACGCCGGCTGCCAAGGGCATGCGCGGCGCTATCGAGCGCGCCGAGGAGATTCTCGCCGGCAATCCGCATGCGCTCATGCTGCAGCAGTTCAAGAATACCGCCAATCCGGAAATCCACCGCCGCACCACCGCCGAGGAAGTGTGGAAGGATACCGGCGGCAAGGTTGATGTGTTTGTCGCCGGCGTCGGCACCGGCGGCACCATCACTGGCGTGGCGCAGGTATTGAAGCAGCGCAAGCCCGGCATAAAAATGATCGCCGTCGAGCCCGAGGACAGCCCCGTGCTTTCCGGCGGCAAGCCCGGCCCCCATAAAATCCAGGGCCTGGGCGCCGGATTCGTGCCCGATATCCTTCAGCGCGACCTGATCGACGAAATCATCACCATCGGCAACCAGACCTCCTTCGAAATGGCGCGCAAAGTGGCCAAGCTTGAGGGCATCCCGGTGGGCATCTCCTCCGGCGCCACCATCGCCGCCGCGCTCGAAGTGGGCGCGCGTCCGGAGATGAAGGGCAAGACCATCGTCGTCATCGCCGCGTCGAGCGCAGAGCGGTATCTGAGCACGGATCTGTTTGCAGAGTAGGTGTCAGGTGTCGGGTGTCGGGTGTCAGATAAAAAGAAATAGCGATTCTGTCACCTGTCACCTGACACCTGATGCCCTGCGCCGCTATGCCCGCCACATTGTGCTTCCCGAGATCGGCGAAGAGGGGCAGCGGAAGATGCTGGCTTCTTCGGCGCTGGTGATCGGGGCAGGGGGGTTGGGCAGTGCGGCGATCGCTTATCTGGCGGCGGCGGGCGTCGGGCGGCTGGGCATTATTGAGCCGGATCGCGTCGAGCTTTCCAACCTGCAGCGGCAAGTGTTGTTCGAGGAGGCCGATATCGGGCGGCCCAAGGTGGAGGCGGCGCGTGATCGGGTTCATGAGGTTAATCCGGAATGCCGGGTGGAAGTATTTCCCGAGCGGCTGATAAAAGAGAATGCGCGGGAGCGCATTCGCGCTTTCGATATCGTCATTGACGGCAGTGATAATTTTGCAACGCGCTTCGCGCTGGCCGAGGCATGTTTTCAGGAACGGAAAACGCTGGTATCGGCGGCCATCAGCGGTTTCTCGGCACAACTTTCCACGTTCAAGCCTTATCTCGGTGCGCCGCATCCCTGTTATCGCTGCCTGGTGCCGCAGATACCGGAACGCGAAGTTTCCTGCGCGCAGGAAGGTATCGTCGGGCCGCTGGCCGGCATCATGGGCGGATTCCAGGCGCTGGAAACTATCAAGGAATTGCTGGGCGTGGGCGAATCGCTTTCCGGCTGGCTGCTGGTGATGGATGCGCTGACGCTGCAAATTAAAAAAGTGGCGCTGCCGAAGGATCCCGGCTGCACCGCCTGCGCTATCCCCTGATCTGGTTCATTGCCGCGGCGGCGGCGTGGCCGAGCCAGGCAAAGAGCAGGCACAGCGCTACCGACAGCAGGATATTCATGCCGGCATGGAAGAACTCGCCATCGCGCGCCAAGTTGAGCGTCTGCAGGCTGAAGGAGGAAAACGTGGTGAAGCCGCCGCACAATCCCACCATGACGAATATCCGGATATCCGATGGCGCGAAGATCCGGCCATCCGGCCCGGTGAAGGTGGCGAAGAAGCCGATGACGAAAGATCCGATGATATTGATGATCAGCGTGCCCCACGGAAAAGCCTCACCGAAGGCAGTGGCGACCGCGCCGGAAAGCCAGTAGCGCGCCATGCCGCCCAGCGCGCTGCCGAGCGCCACCCACAGATACGTGATCATGCCCGCTGCCTCCTGAGCAAAATGAAGAACGGTATGGCCGCCAGCCCGGCGGCAATCGAAAAGCCGATGAGCCCCGGCAGCGATATGTCATACAGCATACCGATAACGGCGCTGCCGAGAAACCAGGAAATGCCATATGCCGCCGTGAACAGGCCATAGGCCGAGGCGCGCCTTTCCAGCGGCACCATTCCGGCCACCGCCGCAGGAATGATCGACTCATGCACGCCCATGCCCATCCCCCATAATGCAGAACCGATGAGCGCTGCGGCAAATCCTCCCAGGAAGGCCAGCGGCACGAACACGGCGGTCACCAGCGTCAGCGGAATAAGAATGGCGATGCCTTTGCGGTCAAACAGCGCGCCGAATACCAGCGAGCCAAGGCCGCTCGTCCCCATCGCGATCGCATAAAAAATGGGGATCCATGTTGGCGGGACGGCGCCGGTTCTTTCGAAGTGAAAGGACATCAGCGAGAAATCGGGAAAACCCGCCGCCACCAGCGCTGCGCCAGCCAGATATATCCAGAAGGCTCGGGGAAGACTGACCGTATGCAAATCAGGATGATGCGCTTCGAGACTGCCCGGCCGCGGATATATCCAGCGCGCCACGCCCACCAGAGCAAGCGTCATTAACGCCGGGATCAGCAGCAGGACGAAAGCGGTTTTATAATCGCCCTGATGTGCCAGCACGGCGGCGACGGAGAGCGGCCCGATCATCGCTCCCGCCTGGTCGAGCGCTTCATGCAGTCCGAACACCCAGCCCTGCCCGATGACATTGCCGGCGTGTGAAAGCATGACGTTACGCGGCGGGTTGCGCGTCGCCTTGCCGATGCGCTCGGCAACGATCAGCAGCGCAGCGACCTGCCAGCTTCCCGCCAGCGCCAGCAGCGGCACGGACGCCATCTGAATGGCATAGCCGAGAATGGTGATCGGCCAGAATTTTCCTGTACGCTCGGCCAGGCGTCCCGACACCAGCCGCAGCCCGTAGCCCAGCAGCTCGCCCAGTCCGGTAACGACGCCGACGATGGTGCCGCTAGCGCCCAGCTGCGCCAGGTAGGGACCGGTGATGCTGCGCGAGCCTTCATAAACAAAATCGGCGAACAGGCTGACGATGCCGATCATCAGCACGAAACGGAATGCGGCTGAGGAGGATGCCGTCATCTCGGGGCTGCGGCAGCGTCGCTGCCGTAGCGCAGCACCTGCACATTTTCGAGGGTGATAAGACCGCTGCCGTCTTTCATCAGCGCGTCTAGAGCGGGCAGAAAAGCATTAATCTTCTCTTCACCGTCTACCAGTTCGATAACGACCGGCAGGTCCTCCGACAGGCGCAATATTTTTGCCGTGTGCAGGCGGCTGGAATGGCCGAAGCCCATCGGCCCGCGCAACACGGTGGCGCCGCTTAAGCCCATCTCGCGGGCTTTCAGCACGATCGCTTCATAGAGCGGCTGGTGATGGTTTTTGTCGTTCTCGCCGATGAAAACGCGCAGCAAGACAGCATTTTTGGGGATCTGCATCGATACCTCCTGCAAGTAGGCTGGTGCACCCGGCGAGATTCGAACTCACGACCCCCGCCTTCGGAGGGCGGTGCTCTATCCACTGAGCTACGGGTGCTTGCCGAGCCTTACCTAATCCAAATCGGCGCGTTTATCCAGCGGGATTAACGTATGGTGAAGTGGAATTCGTCGCTTAAATCGGCGGTCTCATCCTCGCAGAGGCAGCTTTCCCGCCATTTTACCCCGTAACGGCCGGGCGGCAGTTTGGGCAGGGACACCGACATGCGGGTGCCGCCGCCGGAAAGCGCACCAGTGCTGACCGGCGCTCCATAAGAGTCATAGACGCGTATCTGGCTTTTGTCTGGGCGGATCGGCTGTGAAAAGGTGATGACCACGGCCGGGGGCGGCTTGTCCAGCGTTTCGTTGTCGTATGGCCTGGTCGATACCAGGCGCTGCGCCGGAGCGGCTGGTGCTGCGTTCTCGATGATGACCAGGGTTTTCAGTGCATGGGCATTGCAGGGAAGGCACGCCAGCGCAGCGAAGACCAGAAGCCCGCGATTAATCCTCGGCTTCGACATTGTCCTCGGAGAACGACATGCTGCCGTCCTCGCCCTCGGAGACATCGGCCTCTTCCGGGGCTTTCTGCACGGTGATGTGCTGCGCCGCATCCTTGAAGGCTTCCTCGACCTCGGCGGGGATTTCCTCGCCCTTGGTGAGCAGCTTCTGGTCGGCGATGTCGGCGATCGGTTTCTTGAAGAAGCTCTGCACCAGTGTCTCGCTCAAACCTTCGAGGCTGACCGTCTGGTCGGCAATTTCGCGCAAGGCGACCACGCTGTCCTTATCATTGTCGCGCTCGATGGTCAGCGGGTTGCCCGAGGTGATCTGCTTAGCGCGCTGGGCGGCCAGCAGCACCAGCTCGAAACGGTTGGGAACCTGAATAATGCAGTCTTCGACGGTAACGCGGGCCATGGATGCTCCTTGCAATTGCGGCAGTTTTCTGAAAGGATTAGCGCTTATAAAGGATTTGATGTGCAAAGACAAGCGTTTTCCGCGGAATAGCAAAAGTATGGCCGAGTTTCATAATTTATTGGAAAAAGATGATAAAAAACTTCCGAAGCCGGGCTGGATCCGCGTGCGTGCGCCGGTGTCGAAGGAATACCAGACGACGCGGGATATTATCCACAGTCTGAAACTCAATACCGTCTGCGAGGAGGCGGCCTGCCCCAATATCGGCGAATGCTGGAGCCAGAAGCATGCCACGGTAATGATTATGGGCGATACCTGTACCCGCGCCTGCGCCTTCTGCAACGTGAAAACCGGCGTGCCCGGTGCGCTCAACCCGCATGAGCCGGAGAACCTGGCGGCTGCGGTAGCGCAATTGGGGCTGCAGCACGTGGTCGTCACCTCGGTCGACCGCGACGACCTGGAGGATGGCGGGGCGGCGCATTTTGCTGCCTGCATCCTGGCCCTGCGCGCCCGTGCCCCCAAGACAACCATCGAGGTGCTGACGCCGGATTTCCTGCGCAAGGAACATGGCATCGCCATCGTTGCCAAGGCGCGGCCCGACGTCTACAACCATAATATCGAAACGGTGCCGCGGCTGTATAAAGCCATCCGTCCCGGCGCGCGCTATTTCAATTCGCTGCATCTGCTGAAAACGGTCAAGGAAATCGATCCCTCCATCTTCACCAAATCCGGTCTGATGGTGGGCCTCGGTGAAGAAAAAGAAGAAGTGCTGCAGGTAATGGATGATCTGCGCGCCGCCGATGTCGATTTCATGACCATCGGACAATACCTGCAGCCGACGCCGGCGCATGCGCCGGTCGCGCGTTACGTTACGCCCGATGAATTTGACTGGTACGGCCGCCAGGCACGTGCCAAGGGATTCCTGATGGTCTCCTCCTCGCCGCTGACCCGCTCGTCTTACCACGCGGCTGAGGATTTCGAACAGCTGAAGATGGCCAGAAAAAGCTAGCAGTTGGCTGGGGCGGGAGGGATCGAACCTCCGAATGGCGGAATCAAAATCCGCTGCCTTACCGCTTGGCTACGCCCCAATGCCGGGAAGTCATACTCAGTCTTTCGTCTCGTCGGCAACCCATTGCATGAACGGAGCGAATCCGCGGGTGACCGGGTAGGCGATAATGCATGGCAGCTGGTGGGAATGCAAGCTCTTTACCATGGCGATGGCACGCTCAATCAGCGCTTCGATGGTTTTGGCCGTCAATACGATCTCCTGCTCCTGCTGCACGGCGCCCTCCCAGCGGTACACCGAGGTGACCGGCTCATGGATGTTGGCGCAGGCGGCCAGACGTTCCTCGACCAGCCGTTGCGCGGCAAAAAATGCTTCGTCCT
>JAGWLJ010000028.1 GCA_028873275.1 Pseudomonadota bacterium | reverse complement strand
GGAAATCCAGCGTCTGCTGCCAGTGCGTTGCCAGCTCCTCCGGCGCCAGGGTGGAAAGCCGGCCGAGATCAAGTTTTTCCCGCGCCGCTTCATCGATAAAGCGGGCCAGCCCGCGCGCCAGCTCGGCCGCCTGCCCCACCGGGCAATGCGGTTGCGTGGCCAGCACCAGCTTTGTCAGCAGCAGCTCCCGCCGCAATGGGATGACCGGCGGCGGAACCGTTTCCAGATCGCGGCTGAGATAGGCCGCGCCCGTATCATCCTCCGCCTCGCCGATGGGGCGGATGCGGGGCAGCAGCATCGCCTTTCCGCCGGTAATATCGAGAAAGGCTTCGCGCAGGGCGCGGCAGGCGCGATGTCCGGGAAGCAGCACCAGCGCCCTGGCCAGCGTAAGCGCATCGGAGCCGTAGCGCTCCAGCATCCATCCGGCCAGAACGTTAACAAATGGTTCCCCGGCAGGAATGCTGCGGCAATGAAGGGGCAAATTCATGCTATTTTAACGGTTAAAACGCTATCCTTTTAATGCTATACTCTCTTGCAGAACGCATGACCATACCTATTGATAAAATTCCCGAATTGCTCGCCGTCGAGCTGGATACGCTGTGGGCGGCGCATCGCGCTGTCGGGCTGGACGGTTTCATGTGCCTCTACACCCTTCCCGGCCAGGAGCCTTTTCGCAGCAAGCAGCCGGGCATTCAGTTCTGGTTCGGGCCGGACGATACGAAAAAAGCTGTCGATCAGGTGATGCAGTATTACAACCAGGGCCACCTGCCCAACTCGCCGTTGCTGCTCAATCCCATCGTGCACGCGCTTCAGAAAGACGAAAGCTATAAGCCGCTGGGCTCCGGCATCATCTGGTGCACATCGCTGTGCCTGGGCATCGAGGTGTTGAAAGACGAATCCATGGAGCGCCTGTGGGATCTGGGCGTGCTGGCCAGCCCTTTCCACCGCGGCGACAATGAGCGCGCCGGTCTCAAGATCATCGGCATTTGCGGCGAGGCGCAAAGCAGCATGGACGGCAAAACGGTCACCGGCTGCCGCGAGCTTTATGAACTGGCCAATATTCCCGGTGAGAAATATGTTTATTACTACCTGCTGTCGGGTATCGCCTACCTCACCAATAACGGCCTGTTCGATCATCCCGATTTTTTAACTCTTTTCCCCAAGGATGCATTGGAGGATGAAAAATCGCGCCGAAAAATACTGGAGCGCAGCGTTATCGATCCGCAGCGCGTGGTCGACGCGGCATATTGCTGGAACGCTTACGAACGCCATCATTCACTCTATCGCAAATTCGGCACCAATCCTGACGATGTTGAAGCCAACCTGCGCTATTTCAACCTGGTGGCGCGTGATGTCGAGCTGTTCGACGCCACCGGGCCGATGCGCAAGGAGGCCGATGAGATGTTCGAGTTCATCGTGCCGGGGCTGGTGCCGCGCGGCAGCGTTTCGCTGATCGCGGCGTCCGGCGGCACCGGTAAGAGCAGCCTGGCGCATAATCTATGCATCATGGCCGCCGTCGATTACGCGCCGGGCGAGGAAGCGCCAACCTGGCTGGGCCAGCGCCTGGCCATCGAGAAATGCAAGGGCGTATGCGTTTATTTCTCGGGCGAGGACGGCCCGCCGATCATCAACGCCCGCGGAGCCATCTTCGATCCGGACGGCCGCGCCCGCCGCCTGATGTTCCAGCGCACCAATTTCGGCGACGGCGTAACTTTCGCGCAACACCTGCGGCGGTTGCACAAGATACCTGACGTGCCTATCATGGTCATCGACCCGGCGCGAAAATACCTGACCGGCGATGAGGACGACGCCGGCGTGGTCAGCGAATTTTTCGAGGCCATCGAGGAATTCGCCATCAGCAAGGGAACGGCGGTTCTGGTCGTGCATCATCTGCAGAAGAACGCCTATCCGAAATCGGTGCGCGAAACGCTGGACATGCTGCGCGGGTCGCAGGTGTTCGTCGATCGCCCCCGCGTCGTCATCGGCATGTTCCGCGACGGACCTTATACCATCGCCGGGCTGGCCAAGAATAACATTCCGCCCAATCTCGGCATGGTGACGGAGGAGCGCGTGTTTGCCCGCGATCCCAAGCGCCTGCAGCTTATCTGGCTGCCGGGACAGGAAGGCATACGCGATACCAACCTGCCGCCCGAAGAAATCGAAAAACTGATCGAGAAAGCGCGCCGCGAGAAGCGCTGAGTCCTAACTCCGCTAAATCAGCCCAGCCACTCATCGTTGACCGGGCGGCGCGCGCAGGGGCTGCCGTCCGCGCCGACGCAGGGGCTTTTGAGATCGGGCTCCTTGTTCGAGCAGCCGCTCATCACCATCAACGCTATGCCTATCAGCATGACCCTCAGCATGGTTCGCCTCCTATGGATGCATTGACATATTCTAGGCCGATGTCGCCCAATGGCAACTGCTATTTCTTACCCGCGCCGATCACCGGGAGGAAAGGCGCCTTTCCTTGCGTCGGCCACCATATCTGCTCTGCCTTTGTCCGCCACGGCGGGCGCTGCTGCACCGCCTGCCACTACCGCGCCGCCTGGTCCCGGTCGGCGGCGTCCGCCAGCCAGCGCCGCCACTTTATCGCGCGCGGCAGCCGCCTGCCTTCCCGGTACGCCAACGCCCTTGTTCGCCAGCCCACGAACTGCTGCCACGGCTCTGGCCGTTCTTCCTTCCTTGCCGCCGCCTATGCCACTAATGGAGCTAACCCACGAGCCAACGGATTCGGCCCCCATCCTGAGATCGGTGGAGGCGCTGGAGAGTTCCATGGCGATGTGAACGCAGATGCCAATGAAACGCTCGCCTATATTGCACAACAGCCACAGGATCAGCGGCAGCAGGATCGGGAACGGGAATAGCTGTCCGTCGCCGGTGCTGTTGCCAGAAAAATTCCATGATACGCCGGGTGCCGGCTGGCCATTGATGGCAAATCGCCACCAATACCAGATGCTGGAGGGCCCGCGCACCGGGTCTGGCCATTGCGTCCAGCAGATATTGTAAGACAGGAGCTGCGAAATGCAGGCGACGATGAGCGTGACGAAGAAGAACAGAAAGGTGAATACCAGAATCGGTTGCAGTGTGGCGTTAATGACCTGGTTGAGCCATCCATCGAAAATATGCTTGGTGCGATTGTGAAGGATGCAGGCGATGAAGATCGGCGCGATGCCGAAAAGCAGCGTCAGCATGGCCTGCGACATCAGCCAGATCCACAGCGCGTTGATCATCATCTTGAGGAAAGTCCACAGGCTGAGGCCGATGAGCAGGCCGATAAACGGCCCATAAGGTCCGGTGAAGAATGTGGCCAGCAGGTTGACCGCCATCTGCGGAGACAGGACCTGCGCCAGCGCGGCGTCGAGGCCGCTGAATGGCGCAAGAGGATTCACCATCACGCCGCCCACGCCTATCTGCATCACGGTATTGACAATGGCATTGCCGCCAAGACTAAAAAACGCCACTACGGTATTATTGAACCAGGTCCACGACACCGGCGACAGCAGCAGGGCGATGATGCCGAGCTTGACCATGCGTACCGTCATGTCGGACAGGGTAAGCTGCACCATGCCGAAGGTGAATAATATCCCGTATACGGCAATGTACAGCGTAGCGGCCGCCTGCACTGCCCAGATGAAGCCGGTGTCCTGCACGATGTTCGCGAACATGCTCTGGGACACCGACATCAACACCGTTTGGATCTGCGTCGCTATGGTGGAGAAAATGCCCGGGCCGGTCGACGCGGGAAAATTGGCGGTGCAATTAGGTGCGGTAGTACCTGAATTGCCATTCGTAGCTCCGGTGCCGTTGACAGTGATAGAAACGGTTGTGGAGCTGAAACTGGCTCCATCACTTACCTGGTAAGAGAAAGAATCGGTGCCGCTGAAGCCTGCATTAGGCGTATAGGTAAATGATCCATCGGCATTAAGTGCAACGACACCATTCAGGGCACTGTTAAACAGCGTTGCCGTCAGCGCGGCATTGCTAGGATTGCTATCATTTCCCAATACGCCGGGAGCAGTCACCGTGAGCGTCTGATTCTGTTGTGCACTGTAACTGTCCGGATTGGCTTTTACCTGAGCATGAGCGGTGCCGCTCATGCCCGTGATCATCACCAGCATTATTACCAGGCCGAACGCATGCCTGCGCAGAAATACCATCGGGTGAACGGCGTTCATGCGGGCTTTCCCACTTTGGAATTGATATTGCTTAGCACACTTTTTACTCCTTGCGACAGGGGCGACGATTGCACCGCCAGTCCGCTGGCGGCGCCGGCGATGCCGTTGGCCACGCTTGGAATATGCTCGATAATGGAGCGCATGAAATGAACAAAGACCCACAACATGATAAATACGGCCACCAGGGATTGTATGATATTCCAGCTATTGGCACCAAAGTTAAGTGCAGGCAGATAAATCACGTTGGCGTTTGATTCATTCTGTGCAAAGGGATTAACCGTTGGAGAAATGGGCGGCACGAATAATCCCCCGGTTCCCTGTTGCGCCATGTTCATTATAAAATTGGGATCGGAAGGCATGGTCCATCCAAAGAAAGGGCGATCGGCCACCCAGTACTGGCTGAAGTCGTTACCGCCCAAAATACTGAATACCTGGGCTACATAAGAGGTAATAAGGCCGAGGCATATACTCAGAAAAGCGAAAAGCAGCACGCGCACCAGCATGGCGGCGACCAGCATGTGCAGCCATTGTTTGACATAACGCTCGGCATGGGAGAATACGCCGAGCGGGACAATGAAGCAGGATAGTATCAATTGAAAGGCAATAACGATGACGGCCAACATATCCGTATAAACTATATCGAAAATGAATAGCAACATGTCGATAAGCGCTGAAATGCCGCTGAAGAAAAGCATGAAGCCAAGCCACGGCGAAAAAAGCGCCGCCAGCAGAATACCGATGACGCCGTTCAATAATAAGACCCCGGGTGCGAATCCCAGTAATGTTCCCAACGCACTGTCGAGCTGGGCCCAGGGAGAATACCCTCCCGCTACCCATGTGATCATTTGATTGTTGATATCGAAGGTAGCCTGCACCAATCCGCCCGGGTAAGGAAACCACGCCGCTCCCAGGCTGGCGCTGAACGCACCGCAAATAGCCAGCCGAAGCACGAAACCAGTCATTTTGGGAATGATTTCCCTTTCCCCGCTTAGAATATGCATGCCGAATATGGCGATCGCCAGCACAAATGCCGCTGCCACGATTACAGCCATGTAGGTCGAGAGTGATGATAAAACCCCGGTGATCGCCCCTGTGACGACGCCTTCCATACAGCCTACGACCTGCGAAGTGTAGGCGGTAGCACTTAAACTGAAGCTACAGGGGCCGGCGACGAATACCTGCGCATGTGCCGGGGAACTCAGGCCCGCCGCCATCGCCATAAGTGCAAAAGAAAGAAGCCAGTGCCGCGTCATATTTATCCCAGGAAATCTCCAAACATCTTTCTGCCGATAAACGAGCCGCCGCCGATCGGCTTGCCTGCCACGGCAGCGCTGATATACGGCATGGCATCGAGCAGCACCAAAAAAATATAGCTGATGACCACTCCCATGAAAAGAATCAGAAACAGATTGACCAGGAACGTAGTCGTATCGGCATTGCCGCTCCCATCCAAGTAATTGTTCATGCTGGCAAGCCAGGGCCAGCTGATGCTCTGCGTCGGCATTTCAATGGGAGCGAAATTCATGTACTGGTTATTGGGCACGCCAGTCACGGGGTCTGCCCCGATGCCCATCTTGCCCAATATGCCCATGGGATTGGTAAGGTTCCTCTGCCAGTCCTGTGCCTTGACATTGGTGGCATCGGCGATGCGCCCGGCGATGCCGGCATTGGCGGCCCCCATCCCCAACTGCTTCATGGCCGCATTTGGATCGATGTTGATGGGCGTGGGGTCGACCACGGTGTCTTCCCTTTCCTGGTAGGAGCCCGAATTATACAGCCAGCTGCCGATTTCAAAACCGGGCGTATTCACTGTAACGCCAGTGAAATTGTTGTCCGAAACGAGAGCCCGGAACAGCGAGCCGCTGCCGGTGAAGATAATGGCGTCGAAAGCGGCAAGCAGCAGCGCCAGGTAAACGAAAATAATCATCGGCTGCACGAAGAAGGACATGGTGAGGCGAAGCCATTTGGTAAAATATTGGATGGTGGCGCGAAACAGGATAAGCGGAATGAACAGTGGCGAGATCAGCGCCATCAGCGAGAATGCCGTATAGGACATCAGGTAAATGAACAGCGAGCGGGCGACGGCTGCCAGAAATTGGCACAGCAGATAAAATCCCATGATGGCAACGAAGAAGCCGGCAGCGCCCGATCCGGAGGCGCTGGCGCCGCTTGCAGATCCGGCAGCGCCGGAAAAAAGAGAACTAAAGAGAAATCCGACGAGGCCGGACATCAGACTGAAAGGCGTGTAGATGCCACCTATCAGCAATTGAATCGCGCAATCGACGTAGTCCCAGATAAGATAGGACGGGAAAGTGACGCTATCGTTGAGGATCAGCGCTGAATATATTCCCCCATAAGATGCATCGGTAATGCAGGAAGAAAGCAGAAGCGAGCTCGAAGCATAGGACATCACTGACGAGACCAGCCAATCCATGCAGGTCAGCATCGCCGGAAACAAGCCGCCGAAACTATAGCTAAAGGTGATCACTGCTCCGACTTTGAGTCCGAGGACGGCGGTTTCCCGCAGGCTGGCGCTGACTCTTCCATTGACCATCATGGCGCCCCATATGGCAATGGCCAGGATACAGGCGGCGCCAATAGCGCTGGAAAGATACATGGAAAGCGGTGTCAAAAAATTATTCACCGCAAAGATAATGGTGTTCTTGATGCACGGCATAATCCGCCGTGTCAGGCCGGGACCCGGACAAACGTTCACACCGGATGGGTCATTTCCAATAATGGCCGTGTTGCTGCTGACATTAATGGAAACGGTGGCGCTGGCGGAATATTGACCATCGCTCACCGTATATACGAAGGAGTCCGCGCCGACAAAATTAGTATTGGGAGTGTAAGTGAAACCACCGTCGGCACCAAGCGACAGGGTTCCATTACTGGGACCAAAATTAGGGCCGGAAGCCGTTAATGGACGATTGCCGGTGCTAGTATCATTCGCCAATACGCCTGGAGCACTTACCATAAGTGGTGGCGGTGTCGCCTGTCCCGCCAGTCTTGCCTGAGCTGTGTAATTATCCGGATTAGCGATTACCTCTGCGCCCGCTGAAGTTGAAAACGCTATGCTGAAGGTTAGTACGGCCAATATCAGCGCAAGCCTGCCTCTTATCCTTTCTACGTAAAGAAAAGACATCCATCTCGCCGCGGCGCGGGAGAAAAAATTACTTCTTAGGGTCTTTGGCGGCAAATTTTTCTTTCTCCAATCTCACGCGCTCCTGGAACGGCGCCATCCAGGCTTCCGGCGCATCGCCCACCTCGGCGCGCACTTCGTCCAGCAGGGCAACGGTTTCAGCACGCGCCGAGAGCACGTTGATGACGTCGTCCATGCCGGAAAGATCAATTCTTGCCACAACCACGTCCTTGCCCTGCTTGACCAGAAAGTAGCGGCTGCCGGGATCGGTATTCTTGAGCAGGTTGAATTCGCGGTCGGTGACCATGAAAGCTTTCTTATAGGCATCGGTTGCTTTCGGGTTGGGCAGAAAAATCTGCGTCGCCGTCTGCTGGATGAGGGTTTCTGAAATGGCGCTATTGGTGGCGTCCTCGACGCTTTGGGTAGCGAACACCACCATGCCGTTGAGTTTACGCAACGTCTTCAGCCAGTCGCGGATGCGGCCGGAGAAAATCTTGTTGTCTATCAGCGCCCATGCTTCGTCGAGCACGATGACCGTCGGCGTGCCGTCCAGCGACAGGTTGATACGGTGGAAAAGATACAGCAGCGTCGGCTCCAGGCTGATGCGCTCTTTCAGCACCTCGCCCATTTCGAAGCCGAAGGAATTGCCCTGGCTGAAATCGACGATGTCTTCCGGATTGTCGAACAGCCCGGCATAGGGGCCATTGCCGTGCCAGACGCGCAGGCGGCCGGCGATGGTGCCGGGCCCCTCCAGCCCGAGGAATGGCGCGATGTTGCGCAGCATGCGATCTTTTCTATCCAGCTTGTAATTGCCGGCGATGGCCTCAGAGACGCGGTCCATATCCTCGGCGGTGAACGGCTCGTCATGCACGGTGACCAGCGTGCGCAGCCATTCGGTGAGGAAGGTGCGGTTCTCCGGCGTATCCGGCAGTTGCAGCGGATTGAAATGGCATTTTTTGCTGGGCTCGATAACGGTGTATTTCCCACCGATGGCGCGCACGAAAATCTCGGCGCCGCGATCCTTGTCGAAGAAGAAGGTGCGACAGTTGAATTTCTGCGCCTGCGCGCAGAGGAAGTTGAGCAGCACGGTTTTACCCGCGCCGGTCGGGCCGATGATGGTACTGTGGCCGACGTCGCGGTTATGGAAATTGAAGAAGTACGGCGTGCCGGAGGAGGTGTCGAACACCGTCACCGCGTCGCCCCAGTGATTGCCGTTGATTTTGCCGGTGGGATAATTATGCAGCGAGGCGAAGCCCGCCAGGTTCATGGTGCTGATATCGGCGCCGCGGGCGATGAAATCGAAATTGGCGGGCAGCTGCGCCCAGTAAGCCGGCTCCATCACGAATTTTTCGCGCACCGGGTTGATACCGAGATTAACCAGCTCGGCTACCGCCAGCGATAGCACTTTCTCCAGCGCCGGAAGATTTTCCTCGAAGCACAGCACGGTCATGTGATGCGGGCCGAAGGCGACGTGGCCGCTCATGGCCATGTCCAGTGCGTCGGAAATTTCGGCGATCTGCGAGATGGCGGCGTCCTCGGCAGCCATCATGCGGCGCTGGCGCACCTGCATGCGGCCGATATTGACGCTGCGGTTATGGAAAGTAAAAGACTGCGAGATAATGAATTCGAACGGCAATTGCAGGAAGCCATCGAGCAGCCCGGCGGCGGTGGCCGGCGCATATTCCTTGATGCTGATCAGCCCGGCGAAGCGCTTTTTAGGCGCGCCGGAAACTTCCACCGCCCTGTCGCCGAAATAAAGCCGGTACATGGGCAGGTGATGAGCGATATTGCCGGCGTTGAGGCGCATGGGCTGCGTGAAGCCGCAATTGACCAGCTTGGCCAGGAATTCCAGCGGCTCGGAGAACGTGC
Source organism: Pseudomonadota bacterium (assembly GCA_028873275.1). Taxonomy (GTDB): domain Bacteria; phylum Pseudomonadota; class Alphaproteobacteria; order Rickettsiales; family SXRF01; genus JABDCD01. The sequence continues at coordinate 1,218 of JAGWLJ010000028.1, read as the reverse complement.
CATGTTCGTTTTCATAGGTGCCGAGAACGCGCGCGCCGTAATCCTTGAGCGTGGCGGACAGGCGGTGCACGGCTTCCGACAATTCCTTCTGCACCTCGCGCATTGAGTCGATCTGCGCCTGCTTACTGCTGACTTCTGTTGCCTTTTTAAGGATGTGGTGCACCTTCGCTGCCCCCTTGGTGTCGGCCTTGCGCACGATGGTGATGTAGATTTCGTTGATGTAGGAATCCTTCGAGTGGTGTTTCTCCCGCCACAGCTTGTCGACATAAGAGGCAAAGCCTGGCGGCTGCTTGCCGCCCGGATAGGCGCTCTGGCGGCGGCGGATAGTGTGGAACCATACGGCGAAGGTGCCGTCGGCCATACTCTTGAGCAGCGAGTTGCGCACCATCTTCTTCATGTCGACATCTTCGTCGTCGGCGGTCTCGAACGAGAAGCCGTCCAGCTTGATGATCTGGAGGAATTCTTTCTTGCGCGTGACGATGGTCTCCCGGTCCCAGTGGTATTCGTAGGGAATGAAGCCGGCCTCGGAGATTTCCAGTTTGGCGTAGGAGGCTTTAGTGGTTTTGCGGCGCTGGAAATTGATCATAGAATTTTAAAGCTCAGTAGGGATCATAGGAATTCGTGTAGCCGTGATAACCGCGGTTGATGCATTTATAGCCCTTGGCCAGCTTAATCATGAACAGCTCGATGGCCCGCGGTTCCTTGAGACAGATGAGGTAGCCGACCAGGTGCACAGACGGTGCCACCATAAATAAAACCATGAAACTCTGCATGTTAATGAAGGTGATCATGCACAGCACGGCGTTGATTACGAAATACATGTAGCTGACGCCCAGGATCATGGTGGGGCGGGTCAAACCCTGGAATAGCGGATCGGATTGCAGCCGGCCCGAGCCTGACATACGAAATCTCCCTAAGAATGGCGTTTATACAATCGGTTATTTAACAAAGGGTGAAGATTTCCCTTTGTTCTCAATAATAACACAGAAATGTGACAGTTTTGTTGCAGCGGGGGATTTATTCGCAGAAAAAGCCGGTTCAGCTGAGATGGGGGGATGCAGCCTGCCCGTCTCGCCGGGTTTTTTCTCCCCATGAGCGGCTGGCGGCGGCTTCAGTTGAAACCAGCTCCGGCGCGGCCTCCTGTTTCAGCGCCTTGGCCATGGCGGTGGCCTGGCGTTTCAAGCCGATCTCGGTGGTGTCGAGATTCTGGTTCAGCCT